>JAESUN010000350.1 GCA_016763045.1 Opitutaceae bacterium
GATCATGCACCAGTTTAAGACCCAGAACTTCCGCAATCGTCTCACGGGTGCGATCATCACATGTCGGCCCGAGCCCTCCGGTGGTCAGGATGACATCCGCCCTCGCCCAAGATTCCCGAAACTGCCGACCAATCGTATCTGCATCATCTGGAATAACAACATTTCGCCCCAAAGTGACACCATGGCGTCTTAGTTCATTTCCAATGAAGGTAAGATGACCATTTGGTGTTAGACCAAGCAATAGTTCATCTCCTAACGTAATTAACTCAAAACAACTGGAACCTTCCATCTAGTGATAATACTTTAACTTTTTACTTCTGGCCCTTCTTTCTTTGGTAGAGTGTAACCTTATTTTAATTTATAAAAAATGCCAGCCCGGGATCAAAGTAAGTTAAAAATAAAAGTTCGCCAGCTTCCTAATGGTCCAGGTGTTTATTTAATGAAAGACCGCTTGGGTGCCATCATTTATGTAGGAAAAGCCAAAAATTTAAAAAAACGAGTCTCCACTTATTTTCAGCCTTCCCGGCAAATGATGTCTCATCCCAAAATAAGGGCTCTAGTCGGGATGATTTACGATTTTGACACGATTAATGTGAAATCCGAACCGGAATCACTTCTTCTGGAAGGAAAACTCATCAAACAATGGAAGCCCAAGTACAACACCGCTTTTACCGATGATAAACGCTTCCTGCTCATTCGGATCGATAAAGCCGCTATTATGCCCCGCTTCAGTTATGTCCGTTTTAAAAAGGATGACAATTCTCTCTACTTTGGACCATTTCCTCACGCAGGACTCCTGCGAAAGACCCTCGGGGAGATGCGTCGAAAATTTGGGATACTCCTAAAGGATTCCTCTCCCACAAAGCTGGAAGACGGGCGCTACAAACTTTATCAGGATGTCCGAGCGGAGCTCTACGGACACGAAAACATCGTCAGCATCGAAGCCTACCACGCTCGAGTAGAAAAAGCCTGCACTTTTCTCGAAGGAAAAAGCAGAGAATGGTTAAAAGAATTAACCGAGGAAATGAAAAAGGCAGCCATCGCCCAACGCTATGAAAAGGCAGCCGAACTGCGGGATATTGTCACAGCCATCGAAAAGACTCTCTCTAAGACACGACAGTTTACCCGTTCACCAGTGATCTCCATCAGTGATGAATCAACCCTGCAAAAGCTGCAATCAACCCTCCAACTTCCCTCTTTCCCAACCCACCTAGAATGTTTCGATATCTCTCATATTTCAGGAACGTTTGTCGTCGCTTCCATGGTGCATTTTACCAACGGGAAACCAGACAAAGCTCGGTATCGCCGCTTTAAAATCAAAAGCTTCGTCGGCAATGATGATTTCCGAGCAATGGAAGAAGTCGTCGGAAGGCACTACCGTCGATGGACCGAAAACAAAAAACCGTTGCCTGATCTTATCGTGATAGACGGAGGCAAAGGACAAGTCGCTGCTTCCCTCAAAGCTTTTATCCTGTTGGACATTGAGGTGCCACAACTGATCGGACTCGCCAAAAAGAAGGAAACCATCATCTTTTCGGATGGGCGGGATCCGCTCAACCTTCCTTTAAACGACCCCTCTCTCCAGCTCTTGCAGCGGTTACGGGACGAAGCTCATCGGTTCGCAAATACTTTCAATGCAGACTTGCGGTCAAAAAAAATCCGGGAGTCTGTCCTCGATGGCTTAGAAGGCCTGGGTTCCGTCAGACGTATGGCCCTAATGCAATCCTTTGGATCCATCGACCGAATCCGAAAAGCCTCACTCAAAGATTTTCAAATCGTAGAGGGGATCGGCCCGAAACTAGCACAAAACCTCTATACATTTCTTCACGCAAAGAAACTTTCCACTCCTCCTGAGTCGATCAGACCCGATCAATAACGGGAGAAATATATAAAAACCGGATAAGCATCCGGTCTCGGTTTAGAGGTAAAATACCCCTGAATGTCTTCAACCTCTTCTTTTAAAAAAAGCGAATTGGCTTTGACTGCATTTGCTCGTGCTCTTCATCCGAACAGCCTTTATCGAGAGGGACATCCGATGAGCTGCCAGCCGGTTTGATCAATTCATTGCTCAACAGGTAATTCTCAACTTCCTCGCCACTAACGTCTGCCAGCATAATCCCATCAACCTCTACACAAGGAGACAACGGCTGTCCAGAACGCGCCACCATCTCGGCATAGCTTTCACGGTTGTTGATGATATCAATGTCTTCATATTCCAGCCCATGTTTTTCCATAACAGCTCGAACACCATTACTCCATCCACACTGTGGTTTTAAATATGCTTTAATTTTCATGTTTCGATTACTGGATTAATAGATCCTCACTTCTTATAAGAGGGAACCCTCAGATCTTCAACTGCCGATTGCAAATTCTGGCAAGGACAATTTACGGGCTCCTTCTTCCTCTTTACGACATTCTGTGCGAAAAGATGAAGAAATGCAGAACATATATACATATATTCACTATATCGTGCTTGCCAAAAACAAACCAACAGCCAATTTTACCATTCAATAACCTTTCTGATTCTTTAATATTGAAACACCCATTATGGCTAGAAACACCACGCCCAGAACAATCGCTTCTTCCTCAAACCCTCGCGAAAAGAACATCGATCTAGCGATTTCTGCCATAACCAAACAATTTGGAGACGGTGCTATCATGCGACTGGGCTCGGGTCATAAATTAGATGTTTCAGTCATTTCGACCGGCTCCTTGGGCCTCGACCTTGCTCTCGGTGTAGGAGGACTGCCTCAAGGCCGTATCATCGAACTCTACGGGCCGGAATCCTCAGGGAAAACAACCCTCGCACTCAATGTAATTGCTGAAGCTCAAAAAAATGGCGGATTAGCCGCTTTTATTGATGTTGAGCACGCTCTTGACCCCAGATATGCTAAAATTTTGGGAGTAAACCTTGAAGAATTGCTCGTTTCTCAACCAGACTCAGGTGAAGACGCTCTCAATATCACCGAAGCACTAATCCGCTCCAATGCCATTGAAGTCATCGTTATCGACTCTGTTGCCGCTCTCGTCTCAAGAGCAGAGCTCGATGGGCAGATGGGTGACGCCACTGTCGGCTCTCAGGCCCGGATGATGAGTCAGGCCATGAGACGACTCACCGCAATTGTGAGTAAAACGAATTGCGTTTGCCTCTTTACCAACCAAATCCGTGAAAAAATCGGTGTAATGTTTGGTAGCCCCGAGGTAACTCCAGGTGGTAGAGCCCTTAAGTTCTTCTCCTCTATCAGAATGGATATCCGTCGTATTGGTCAAATAAAGGAACCCAGCGGTAGAGTTATCGGAAACCGAACTAGAGTTAAAGTGGTTAAAAACAAAGTCGCCGCTCCTTTCCGTGAATGCGAGTTCGACATCATGTATGACGAAGGTATTTCAAAAACAGGCTCTATTATCGATCTGGGCATCGAACATAAGATATTGGAAAAGAAAGGTGCCTGGATCTCGCTAGATGGTCAATTGATCGGTCAAGGCCGAGAAGCCGCCAAAAAACACCTGGCAGAGAATCCGGAGCTGGCCAAAAAACTCTCCGCCTCTATTATCGAACGGGTGAGCGAATCAGGTGACATCATCATTAATCGCGGCACTTCAGCCGAATCGGAATAGCACAACGTATTCTTATTCAATAGGATAAGAATATTTTATTTCCAAGCCGATACAATGTGATAGGTTTGGGTTCCCATGATTGACTCAGATACCATTGTTGCGCTAGCAACTCCCAGCTTTGAATCCGCTATCGCCCTTATTCGCGTGAGCGGACCTGGAGCCTCAGTGCTTGCCACGGATATTCTGGGTAATTGTCCCCGCCCCCGCCAAGCTCACCATGGAAGGTATAAAGATCAGGACGGAACCCAGATAGATGATGTCCTCTTTTGCTTTTTCAAAGGCCCCCACTCCTACACTGGTGAAGATATTCTAGAAATCTCCTGCCACGGGAACCCCTTTATCGCACAAAAGATCATCGATGACCTTCTCTCGAGAGGTTGCGAAATGGCCGAACCTGGAGAATTCACCCGTCGATCTTTCCTCAACGGGAAAATGGACCTGAGCCAGGCTGAAGCCGTCATGGATCTCATTCGTGCGCGGAGTGATCGGGCTCTCGAAACGGCTAATAGGCAACTACGCGGAGTACTCGGAAAACGGATAACTCTTTTGGCCGAAAGGCTTCTTCAAGTCGTTGCCGGGATCGAAGCCTACATCGACTTCCCGGAAGAAGGCCTCCCTCCCGAAAGCCAAAAGAAGCATATCGAAAACATCGCTTCTGTGGCAAAGGAAACAAACAAGTTGTTGGCTACCAGTCACTACGGTAACATTGTCCGAGATGGAGTTCGCACCATCCTCATCGGTGAACCCAATGCCGGAAAAAGCAGCCTGCTCAATCAACTCGTGGGTTACGACCGGGCAATCGTTAGTCCAGAACCAGGAACAACCAGAGATTTCCTCGAAGAACGATACATGTTAGGGCCTCATTGTATCCGATTTTTAGATACTGCCGGATTACATTCTGGGGCCCGTTCCATTGAAAAACTTGGAATCGAAAAAACAGTCGAACAAAGTGCTGATGCCGATATTTTTCTCCTCGTTCTCGACTCGACGCACCCCCCCCCTTCCCTCCCCGATGAAATCCGTGATCGGATGACATCTCAAAATACCCTTTTGGTTTGCAACAAAAGTGATCTGAATGAGCTCAAGGAAATTCCAGAGGAATACTCCCCTTTCACCCGAATCAAAACATCGGCCCTAGATGGTTCCGGCTTACCAGAACTTCAAGATGCTATTATCACTCTGGTCGAATCCGGGCGAACCGCCATCGGAGAAGATCTCATCGCCATTAGCGCCCGCCATGCACACGCCCTCTCCGAAGTCAGCCAATGCCTTCAAAGCGCACAGGAAAGACTCGAATCAGAGGAACCACTGGAACTGGTAGCCAGTGATCTTCGCAGCTCTTTGGACAATCTCGGACAAATAACCGGACGGATCGATAACGAGCAAATGCTGGACACCCTCTTCTCTTCCTTCTGCATAGGTAAATAGCCCCTTGTCAAAAGCCTCCTGACAGCATACTGTCCGCTCTTTTTGCTGACAATTATGCAAACTCACTCTTCACAGTTCGATGTCATCGTATGCGGAGCCGGTCACGCCGGTATAGAAGCTGCCTTGGCTGCAGCCCGTACAGGCGCCAAAACACTCATCCTGAGTGGCAATATTGATACCATTGGCCAAATGAGTTGTAATCCAGCCATTGGAGGAATAGCCAAAGGCAATATCGTGAGAGAAGTCGATGCCTTAGGTGGAGAAATGGCCGTCACCGCAGATGTCACAGGAATTCAATTTCGTCTTTTAAATGCCTCTAAAGGACCAGCGGTTCAGGCGCCACGGGTGCAATGCGATAAAAAAGCGTATCAGTTCCGGATGAAACATACACTGGAGCTACAGCCAAACCTACAGATTTTTCAAGCGACGGTGACGAGTTTGGTCTTTTCCAAAGGAAAAGTCGTGGGCTGCAAGACAAACCTAGACCTGGAATTCAGAGCTAAAACCCTCGTTATTACCACTGGGACCTTCCTGAAAGCCCTAATGCACATCGGGCAGAACAAAAACGAAGGAGGGAGAATGGGGGATCATAATGCAAAAACCCTCTCTAATAGCTTTATCGAAGCAGGCATTCAGCTCGAACGCCTCAAAACAGGAACTCCACCGAGACTCCTAGGGAGAACGATCGATTTTTCAAAAATGCAAGAGCAGAAGGGTGATGAAACGCCAACGCTCTTTGGGTTCTATGACACCAGAGGAAAAGAAGAATTGTTCCACGTGGAACAATTTGGTGAACGAAAGCTAGGATGGAAACCCGGAACAGATCAAGTTTCCTGCTGGATCACCTATACATCCCCTGAAAGCAAACGTATCGTAACCGAAAACCTCGAGAAATCAGCTATGTATAGCGGCCAGATCTCCGGGACAGGCCCTCGATACTGCCCAAGCATCGAAGATAAATACGTCCGTTTTAAAGATAAAGAGCGCCATACCTTATACTTGGAGCCAGAAGGGCGCAACACCGATGAATACTACATCAACGGACTCTCGACCAGTTTACCCTTTGAGGTACAAAACGATCTCATTCACTCCATTGACGGTCTAGAAGAAGCCCAAATTCTTCGACCTGCCTATGCCGTTGAATACGATTTTGCGCCACCGACCCAACTCTTTCCCAGCCTGGAGTCACGAAAGGTGGAGAATCTTTACTTTGCAGGACAAATCAATGGAACCTCCGGATACGAGGAAGCAGCAGGGCAAGGGCTCATAGCAGGCGTCAACGCAGCCCGAAGGGCTAGGGGAGAAGAGCCCTTAATCCTAAAGAGACATGAAGGCTATATAGGCGTCATGATTGATGATCTGGTTACTAAAGGAACAAGAGAGCCCTACCGGATGTTCACCTCCCGAGCAGAGCACCGCCTTCTCTTTAATCACAGTAGTGCTGAGCTCAGATTACTGCATCACATAGAGGCAATGAATCTCGTCCCTCCAGCCAGACTCGACCGCATAAAGGATAAGCTCAAACAGATAGAGCATTGGCAACTCTGGCTGGAAAAGAACACCACCGCAGGCGGAAGTTGGGGTGACCTTATCCGTAGGCCTCACACAGAAAAAGAACTGCCCAAAGAATTTGAAGCGGTTTCAGAACCCATCAAAAAAGAAGTCCTGCTTAGGATCGCCTATAAAGGTTACCTTGAACGAGAAAAAAAGCAGATCAAACGACTCTCTGAAATAGAAGATACTCAACTGCCAAAAAACATTAACTACTTGGAAATCAAAGGGTTAAAAAAAGAAAGCGCTACAAAACTGGAAGAAGCACGACCCGTGACTCTCGGGCAAGCCAGTCGAATTAGCGGTGTAAATCCATCCGATATAGGCATTTTACTTGTTTCACTGAAAAAGAAAACCTTCAAGACAGACTAACTTATTGTCATTCAATATGTTAAAGAAACAAAGAATCCAACTACCTCCAGAGGAAGTTCTTCAAAAAACAACCCTTCGCCGTGACCTCTTAAAAACAATTTGCTCTGAACTTCTCCCAAAAGAAGGGGCGATCACCCTGGAGATAGGCTGCGGACATGGACACTTCCTAACAGAATACGCCAAAGCCCATCCAGACTCCACTTGCATAGGGATAGACCTCCTGAACGGGCGTATCGAACGAGCTGACCGCAAAAAAGACAGAAGCCCAGAAAAAAACCTTCATTTTCTCAAAGCAGAAGCCACTGAATTTCTACTAGCTCTCCCCAAACAAATACAGATTGAGGCCTATTTCCTCCTTTTTCCTGATCCATGGCCCAAAAGGAGACACCATAAAAATAGACTCCTGGATTCCGATTTTCTTTCGCTTGCCGCCCAGAAAAGCAGCCCAACCAGTCCATTTTACTTCCGAACAGATCATTGCGACTACTTCGAGTGGGGGAGAAAGGCCTTCGAAGCCCATCCCGACTGGGCAATTGCCCCTGAGCTGAATTGGGCCTTTGAACAAACGACAGTCTTTCAGGAAAAGGCCGAATCCTACCAATCACTCATCGCGATCAAAGTAGATCCAGCCAAATCAAAAGAAAAATCTGGGAAAGAGCTGTCAAAAGAACCATCGCATAGGCTAATACTCCAAAATAATCGACACTGAGAGGGCGTTCTCCTCCCACACGGCCCACTGCCAGCGATTCATCCTCGAGAGACTCTTTTTCTAAAGAGGCAACCTCTTGATCCTTCTTATTCATTACTTTTGGACGTTGAACAAAAAAATTCCCACTGACAATTCAAACCTTCGACATTCACATTAAGAGAACACTTCATAAAACTTTTTGCCATTAGAATTTCTACTAACGCCTTCGGGAGGCCCTACTAATTCACTCTGCGACCAATGAAAAGCATATCCAGAGTTGACGCCGACACTCAATTCGCCAACTAAAAAGCTCCGCTAATAACATCCTCCTTTTGTTAATTTTATCCCATGCCGGTTTCCAAGCGTTTCATAGCCATTCTCTTTCTCCTTTTTACAGGAGTCTTCGCTCCGCTTGCGGAAGCGGCCGGAACAGCACACGCTGAAGAATTATTTTCGATTGGGCCGCTTCCCATTACTAATAGTATGGTAACAAGTTGGGTGATTGCGCTTTTGTTAATCCTGGCAGTCAAACTGGCAGTCAGAAAGCCTCAGTTAGTCCCCAGCCGAGGGCAAGCAGTCGTCGAATCACTCGTTGAAGGAGTCTTTGCGCTTATTGAGCCCATCGTTGGGAAAAAAACAGCCAAGGCAGCGTTTCCTTTATTAGTAGGACTCTTCATCTACATCCTTATCCAAAATTGGAGTGGTCTCATTCCAGGAGTGGGAACAATAGGCTGGGGAGAAACAACCGAGCACGGGTTTCACGTCATCACCCCATTCATTCGTCCAGCCAATGCCGATATGAACGGAACGATTGCTCTAGCTATCGTTTCTATGGTTGCCTGGATTTTCTTCATTTTTAAATACGCAGGATTGAAAGTCATCATTTATGATCTTTTTGGAAATAAAGCGGAAAAGAACGAAATCCCCGCACTTATTTATTATTTCCTTTTCCCTATTTTCTTTGCAGTTGGGTTGATTGAAATTCTTTCCATCCTCTTTCGCCCGGTTTCACTTTCCTTCCGTCTTTTCGGAAATGTCTTCGGAGGAGAAAATCTTCTTCATTCGATGACGGCCATTTCAAAATGGGGACTGCCTATTCCTTTCTACTTTTTGGAAGTTCTCATTGGTTTTGTGCAAGCACTGGTTTTTGTTCTTCTCGTCAGTGTTTATATAGGACTTCTCTGCAACCACGGAGATGATCACGACAAAGAAGCTTCCCATTAAACTTTCGTCATTGGGACCATGCAACAAACGCGTGGACAATGGCTCAAACAACTAACAAAAATTAACTCATAAAATCATGATCGAAGTAATCGCAGAAATGTCAGGTAGTATTCAAGGAGCTCTCGGTTGCCTAGGAGCAGCTATCGGTGTAGGACTAGTCGGATCAAAAGCCGCTGAAGCAGTTGGCCGCAATCCTGGTGCCTCTGGAAAGATTCTTGTTCAGGCAATTATCGGTATGGCATTGGCTGAAGCCGTTGCTTTCTACGCTCTTTTCCTTTAAGACTAAATCTTTGACCTGTTGTCGGCCAGAGAATCCTGGCCGACACAACAACTCCCAGAAACCATGTTAACCGCACATCTTTTTCTCGCCGCAGCAAGTGCGTCGACTCACTCCTCGTCACCTGAAGGAGGTGTCGAAAAGATTATTCGTGAGTTCGGCATTGATACGCCTTACATCATCGCGCAAATAATCAGTTTCTGCGTTGTTGCTTTCCTTTTATACAAGTTCTTCTTCAAGCCAGTCCTCGCTACTATTGACGAACGCCAGACCACCATTGAAAGCGGACTTCAGTATGCGAAGGAAATGAAGACCAAGTTGGAAGAAGCCGAAAAAGAAACAACAGAGGTCATCAAAAAAGCTTCTCTCGAGGCTCAACAAATAATTGTTGAAGCCAGAGATTCCGGAAAAGCACTGCTCGAAAAACAAGCCCAGGAAGCCACTTCCAAAGCTCAAGACATTATCACGAAAGCAGAACATGCAATCGAGCTTGAGCGCAAGAAAATGATGGCTGATGTAAGGGACGAAATTTCTCGTCTAGTCGTTCTCACCACCTCTCGCGTCTTGTCCAAAGAACTACCAGAAGAGGATAAACAAAAGTATGCCGCTTAACGAGGAAAGATCAAGCTGAGCATCGGCCTCTTCGCCGGTGTGGCAATCAAGACAATGGGCAGCAAAGAAAGGTTTTA
>JAESUN010000351.1 GCA_016763045.1 Opitutaceae bacterium
CTGCCATCTCCATAGAGCGTAATATCATCACCTTTGAGGGCTTGGACAATGAAGTTTGAAACAACTCTTCCATCATCGCTCAACATACGAGGACCATAGGTATTAAAAATCCGAACAACCCGAATATCGATCCCGTTTTCACGGTGATAATCGAAAAACAATGTTTCCGCACAACGCTTCCCTTCATCATAGCAGGAACGCATCCCAATAGGGTTCACATGTCCCCAGTATCCTTCTGTTTGAGGGTGTTCGATCGGATCGCCATAAACCTCTGAGGTAGACGCTTGAAAAACACGAGCTCTCAAACGCTTAGCCAGTCCCAGTGAATTAATCGCTCCCATAACGGAAGTCTTGGTCGTTTTAATGGGATTATATTGGTAGTGAACAGGCGAGGCAGGACAGGCCAAATTGTAGATCTGATCGACCTCCGCCTTAAAAGGGTCAACAACATCATGCCGAATAAACTCAAACCTCGGATTATCCATGAATCCGATCAAATTGGCTTTTCTCCCGGTGAAGAGGTTGTCCATACAAATGACCTCGTGCCCATCGTTAAGCAATCGCTCACATAGGTGGCTTCCTAAAAAGCCGGCTCCGCCTGTTACTAGAATACGCATTGGTGTATGATCGGTTTTAAAAAATTATTCCCTGAGAACAAGACCCTTTCTGAAGGTGACGTTCAACGATTTTTCATACCTTCTTCATATGTCTCGATCCAGCGTCGATGCCAAGGATCAAAATCACCTGCTTCTATGTGCTCTCGCGCCTGCCTCATCAGATCGAGATAGAAGTGTACATTGTGAATGGATAATAAGGTACACCCCAAAATTTCACCGGTCACCACAAGATGACGCAAATAAGCGATTGAAAAATTCTTGCAGGTATAATTATCCAAGCCATCCACCAAAGGAGCATCAACCTCTCGATAACGTTCATTACGCAAATTAAGGATCCCGTGTGGAGTGTAAACACTCCCATTTCTCGCAATTCGCGTTGGCAATACACAGTCAAACATATCAACCCCAAGCGCCACCATTTTCAAGAGTTGAGGAGGCGTGCCTAGCCCCATCGTATAGCGTGGTTTATCCTTCGGCAGATACGCTGTTGCCGCGCCCACCTGATGTAGCATTTCCGGTTCCGGCTCACCTACACTCACCCCACCAATAGCATATCCAGGGAAACCTAGAGCCCCCAAGGACTCTGCTGCTTCTTGCCGAATATCCTCGAAGGTGGATCCCTGAATAATGGCAAAAAGATGATGCCCTTCTTCAATAAAGCCCGACTCTTTGCCAATCTCGAGACACTCTTTTGCCCAACGATAACTTCGATCCACTGCACTTTGGCAAACATCTCGCTCACAGGGGAAAGGCGGACATTCATCGATGACCATCGCGATATCTGAACCAAAATCGGACTGTAGCTTCATAACCTCGGTCGGTCCCAGAAAAACCTCTTTACCATCGATATGGGATTGAAATCGGATGCCCGCTTTTTCGATCTTACGCAATTTCGCAAGACTGAAGACTTGAAAGCCTCCACTATCGGTTAAAATAGGACCCTTCCACCCCATAAAACGATGCAACCCTCCCATCTTTCTGATCAGTTCGGAGCCCGGTCGGAGCCCTAGGTGATAGGTATTTCCCAGGATAATCTGTGAACCCACCTCATCCAAATGGCGGGGCGTCATCGCCTTAACCGTAGCCTGAGTTCCCACAGGCATAAAAATCGGCGTTTCGATATCGCCATGCGGTGTCTTCAGGCGACCTCTCCGTGCAGAAGTCGTTTCGTCGGTCTTAATAAGTTCAAAAGGTGCTGTCATTCGTATGAGTCCATGGAGAAACTTCGCCAACAGAATCTCTATGGCAACTCCAGAAAGCTTTATAATTTAACCGGATCTAGTCTCTCCTGCACTTGACCTGATTAATCTCTCGGTATTTGATGGAGGCTTATGCTGTTGGTCATCGATAACTTCGATTCGTTTACATTCAACCTCGTTCAGTACTTCGGTGAACTGGGAGTGGAACAACACGTCATTCGCAACAACGAAATCACCGCTGAAGAAGCCCTCGCGTTGAATCCCGACCGCGTTCTCATCTCTCCGGGTTCAGGGACACCAAACGAAGCAGGGGTAAGCCTCGAGATCGTCAAAGCTTTTGCCGGAGTAAAACCTCTTTTCGGAGTGTGCCTTGGCCATCAGTGCATCGGTCAGCACTTTGGCGGAAAGATCATCAGAGCAAATCGATTGATGCATGGGAAAACATCCCCAATTACTCATTCAAACACGGATCTCTTCAAAGAACTTGCCTCTCCCTTTTCCGCCACTCGTTATCATTCACTACTCATTGAACGTGAAACAATACCTGACTGCCTAGAGATCACCGCGGAAACGGCCGAGGGCGATATAATGGGAATCCGGCACAAAGAATTACCTATTTTTGGTGTCCAATTTCACCCAGAATCCATTGCCACCGAAAACGGAATGGCACTCCTGAAAAATTTTCTAACCCTTTAGAAACATCATGCGCTGCCCAAAATGTTCTTCGATCGAAGACAAGGTCATTGATTCGCGAATCAGCAAAGACGGACTCAACACCCGAAGGCGACGAGAATGCATTCGATGCAATACCCGCTTCACCACCACAGAACAAATCGTTCACGAAGGACTTTACGTCATCAAACGGGATGGCCGCCGTGAGGACTTCGATCACAATAAGATTCTTTCAGGGCTTCGGACTGCTTGTGAGAAACGCCCGGTCGATATCGAACAACTCAACATGTTAATCGAAGATGTTATCGACACATTAGAAAGAAGATATGACTACGAAATCCCCAGCATCGTGATAGGCGAAGCCATCATGGAACGAATCCGTGTCATCGATGCGATTGCTTACATCCGCTTCGCTAGTGTTTATAAAGACTTCCGTGATGTTTCCGAGCTGGCAGATGAAATCAGTAATCTGAAAAAATAGATGAAGATTCTTCCCAAACAGGAACTTACAAACCTTCATTTGGTGAACACTTTATTCGCCGACCTTACCGGCTCAGATCTCTATCTCGCGAAACAAATCAAAGATGCTATCGACGCTTCTTTACAAGCAGATTCAACTCGAACTTCCAGCAAGCCTTTTTTCACACAGGCTATCAACAAGCTAACACACCATCACTTGTATGACACCCCTGCCTCAACTGGCTTTCGTTTCTGCAATGCCGCCCCCAACGGAGAGGCGCTTAATCTACTTTGGTTGAGAGCTGAGATGCTTAAACAAATCAAGCAACTCATCCGCTTCAAAGAAGCCACATTAATTATCACAAACCTCAAAAAAGCCATTTGTCCAAAAGGGAAACGATGGACAAAAAAACGCCAACAGGAATACGATGACACCCTCTTTTATCTAAGAACCTTTAGTTGCTCTCGGATCCCTTCTAACACCCGACTAACTCTCCTCTTTTACTAGACCCACCCATACCACTATGTCGGAAAAAACGATTTTCAGTAAAATCATCGACCGGGAAATCCCAGCAACCATTGCATATGAAGATGACCTCTGTATCGCCATTCATGACATCGATCCTCAGGCTCCGGTTCATCTCATCATCGTGCCCAAGAAAGTTATCCCTCGCATTGGACAGGCAGACAAAAACGATCAGCTCATCCTAGGACACTTACTCCTGACTGCAGGTAAGATAGCGAGTGAGTTGAGTCTGGAAAAAGGATTTCGGCTCGTCATTAACAACGGGCCTGACGGCGGTGAAACCGTCCCTCATCTCCACGTCCACTTATTGGGCAAGCGGAAGATGACTTGGCCTCCCGGTTGAGCCCTCAAACTTGCTCAAAAAAACCGTCCATTCTTTTGCGGATCAATTGCTTCAGCTCCAGAAGCATCAAAAGAGAGGAGACCTCGCTAATAGGAAAGGAAAGCATCGAAGCCAACTGATCGGAATTCAGGCTATTCCCACCCCTGAAACACTCGATTAGTGCCTTCTCTTTCTCTTCAAGATACACCACAGCAGGCCTCTCTGTTTCTTCTGAATCATTTTTTGTCCCTAACGTCGGGAAAAGATACATGAGTTCTTCCAGGATATCATCGACACAGGATACGAGAACGGCTCCATCTCGTATGAGAGCATGGCAACCACTGCTACTAGACTGATCAATCCGGCCCGGGACAGCAAATAGTTGCCGCCCTTGTTCACCTGCAAATCGTGCCGTAATCATCGCACCTCCATTCAGCGCTGACTCAACAACTACAGTTGCAATGGACAACCCCGCAACAATCCTATTCCTCATCGGAAATGTTTGACGATCTGCTCTTCTCCCAAAAGGAAATTCCGAAAGAATAGCTCCCTCCTCACTGATTCGACGATAAAGATCCAGGTTTTCCGGAGGATAAATAATATCTAACCCACAACCCAGAACCGCCACAGTTTTTCCTCCAGCGGAGAGCGCTCCTTCGTGCGCTGCAGTATCGATCCCCCGAGCTAACCCGCTCACAATACAAAATCCTGCCTTCGCTAGCGCTACTCCAAATTTATGGGCAACCGACTGACCATACAATGTCATACGACGGCTTCCTACAATAGCTATCGCAGGATTAGACAGCCTGTATTTACCTTTAAAATACAATCCAACAGGAGGATCATACATCTCTTTCAAAAGAGCCGGGTATTGCTGATCCTCCGAGGAAACAAAATCTACACCAGATTTCTGCATCCTTCCTTCCTCTCTCTCCAAATCAAAATTCTCGCGCCAATTACGCAACGATGAACTCATGGCGGGCCCAACCCTGTAAACCGACTCCAAAGCAGAGACACTTGCATTCAGGATTGCTAAAGGATCTCCCTTAAAGGCATCCATCAAACGTTTTAATCCAACTGGCCCAACAGACTGCAGTCCATTCAGGACTAAATAGGCCTGTTCTCTTGTTAAATCCCCTCTCATTTTATTTTCCTTAAAAAACGTCCGACAAAAAAGACAGAAGATCAGTCGTTCTAACAGCCACCTGCCCACACTCTCGAGCAAGTTCATCAGCCGCCCTTCCATGCCATACAACTGCCTGAATCGCCGCCTCAAGACCATCACTCCCCCGTCGCGCCAACAATCCTCCCAAAAGACCCGCAAGTAAATCACCGCTTCCGCCTCGGGCTAAGACCGGTCCACCAAATAAATTATGATAAATAGCTTTGCCATCAGAGATACGAGTAACCGGGCCTTTAAGACACGTTATCACCCTCATTTTCTGAGAATACTGCATCAGCGTTTCCGCTGAGGAAGGACCACCCGACAATCGCTCAAACTCTCCAACATGTGGTGTGCAAACAACCACAGCTCCTTCTCGTTGTTTAGCAACTGCCTCGACCACATCAGGCATAAGAGCATCCGCATCCAGCACCAACGGTTGCGTAACAGTAGAAGCAATGTCCCTCACCAATGCACGGGTTTCCTCCTCCTTCCCCATCCCCGGTCCGATGAGTAACCCCGTACAGCGCTCCACACGAGACAACAAAAGGTGCCGTCCTTCTAGAGCAAGAGATCCATTTGGTGTCTCCGGCCAAGGAACCCACATCGCCTCTGGCGCTTGAGACGCAAAATGAGCTACCAACGATTCAGGAACAAAAGCCGTCACCAAACCAACACCCGATCTCAACGCTGCCAAAACAGACATCAAAACAGCTCCTGGCATCGTTCGAGATCCACTTAAAACAAATAAATGACCATTCGAACGTTTATCGGATATGGAAGGCCTGAACGAACACAATGGATCCAGCACTTTTTTCGTAATGACAAAATCATTTCGCTTGGATTCAATCTTTTGGGAGAAAAAACCAAGATCCAAATAGCGGATACGCCCGATATTTTCTGCTTTCTTTGATTCCAATAAAGGAGCTTTTACAATTCCTGTTGCATATGTAAAATCAGCCCTAAACGAAACCTCCCCCGATTCATCTCCTATCCCACTAGGCAAATCAACTGCGCCTCGAAGCCTTATCAAGGGATTCCCGTTCACCGCTACAACCATCGCAGCAGCAGGTCCTCGTAGCGGCGGACAAAACTGCATGCCAACCAAGCCATCAAGACAGATGTCATATGCATTGCTCAAGCACTGAGACATCCCCTCTCCCAGTTCACCCTCAGCCCTGCCATAGGACAGCTGAAACTCAACCCGGTCTCCGTGCTCAATCCGCAATTCCTCAAACGCTTTCCGACTCAAAAGCTTCAATGCTTCAAATCCACAAGAAAAGGCAACGACAGCCGATGCTCCTTCAACAACTCGCAAAACATGCCGCAATGCAATCAACGCATCTCCTCCATTATGCCCCTTGCCGACGAGAATCAGTAATCGCATATCGTCGGGAAGAGGCCCGATCTCATTGGCATCCTGCAGAACTGATTCCGCCAATGCCTTACCTGCGAGTTCCATCGCAGCCCATTTCGCAGATTCCACATCACCGAGGATTTCATTCTCCCAAGCAATCGCTTCTCGACAGGTCAATATTGGATGTAGTCCATTCATCTCTATTTAAGTGTTCGCCACTAACACAGCAAAAGCCACAGCCATCGATTCTGTATGCGAAAGGCTGATCAAGACAGCCTCCCCTCCTCTTTCAGATAAAAGCCTGGAGCCTTTCTCATCGAAGCAAATTTGTGGTTCCCCATTAAATCCATTAATAACTGAAACGGACTGCCAGGACAATTCAGAACCAATCCCGGTACCAAAACACTTCGATACCGCTTCTTTGGCCGCAAGGCGAGCAGCCAGGTGCTTGTAAGGGTGCTTCATTCTCATACAATACTCTCGTTCTTGTTCTGTATAAACCTTCTCGAGAAACCTTTCTTCATGTCGTGCCAGCATGTTCTTAATACGACTCACTTCGATCAGATCAACCCCAACACCGAGGACTCTACCTTTTCCCGAAAAATCAATACCCTCCACTTTCATTCCCTTATCTTTTTTTTGTTTTTTTCACAAATCCGATCTTTTTCCTCAAAGAAGAATACTCTCTCATTTTTTTGACATGGAGCTTGCCGTATAGTCGCGGCAAGACCCATATTGAGACAAAAAATGATCGGGGGTTCGGACATACATAATAACTATCGTAAAACTTCACGTTTGAATAGTCCGAAAAAATGACAAAGCTGCCTGCTCCTAAAAAATTTCATGATCTCAGAGACCAATACTAAACCAGAAAAACGGGAGAATATGCTCATCAACCTGATTTTCAATCTGGTTCTCCCTGCCACCATTTTATCCAAGCTCAGCGCTGAAAATCGGTTGGGCCCTGTCTATGCTCTTATTCTCGGATTAAGCCTCCCTTTAGTTTACGGTATTTATGATTTTGTAACCCGCAAAAAATGGAATTTTTTCTCCGTGCTCGGGTTTATAAGTATCCTACTTACCGGCGGGCTTGGACTCCTCAAAGTAGACGGGATCTGGTTTGCTATCAAAGAAGCCGCCATACCATTGATGCTCGGAGTTGCCGTTATCGGCTCTCTCAAAACAAAATACCCACTCGTCCGCACTTTTCTCTACAACGACAAAATCATCGACGTCGAAAAAGTCCACCAGGCTCTTGTCTTCAGAGATAATGAAAGTGCCTTTGACAGGCTGCTAACCTCGTCCACCTACGTCCTCGCTTTTTCGTTTCTAATCAGCGCTGTTCTCAATTTCATTTTAGCTCGAATCATCCTTACGAGCCCTTCCGGCAGTGTCCAGTTCACCCAAGAGCTGGGAAAGATGACTGCGCTCAGCTGGCCCGTAATCGTCATTCCATCCACCATAATCATGGGCTATGCCCTCTGGCGGTTGTTTGCCGGCATAAAGCGACTCACCGGGCTCAACATGGAAGCTGTTTTAAAAACCCCTCCACCCAAAGAAAAGTAAATAGCCCTGGATCAAAGGGCTTATCCACAAATAGAAAACCGTGGGTGGAATCTGTGTGTTTCTATCGGTTTTCGATAGAAACGTAATCCCGCTTGACTGGGCCTGTGTAAATCTGTCTTGGCCGATAGATTTTTCCCTTGGGGTCAGACGCAACTTCTTTCCAATTCGCAATCCACCCTGGCATACGGCCAATCGCAAACATGACCGTAAACATATTGAGAGGAATCCCTATTGCTCGCATGACAATGCCACTGTAGAAATCAACATTTGGATAAAGCTTTCGCTCGATAAAGTAATCATCCTTCAATGCCACTGATTCGAGATGACGGGCAATATCGAGACAAGGATCTTCAATACCCAAGCTATCTAGAAGTTTCTCACAGGCTTGCCCAATGATCTTAGCACGTGGATCGAAATTCTTGTAAACGCGGTGTCCAAACCCCATCAAACGCTTGCCTCCCTTACCAGTCTTTGCGGCCTCAACAAAGCGTGATCCATCATCTCCTTCTGCATGGATACTCTCCAGCATTTTGATAACAGCCATATTTGCGCCTCCATGCTTTGGTCCCCAAAGCGCACAAATCCCAGCAGAGGTAGATGCAGACAAATTGGCTCCACTGGATGCCACCATACGCACCGTCGAAGTGCTGCAATTCTGCTCATGGTCTGCATGGAGAAGTAAAAGAAGATTCAAGGCATGAGACACCTCAGGGGTTGCCACGTAATCCTGATTAGGTTCGGAAAACATCATGTGCAGAAAATTGTCACAGTATGACAAACCCTCTTTGGGATATATGACCGGAAGCCCCTTACTTACCCGATAAGAAACAGCGGCAATGGTTCGAACCTTTGAAATAGCAACAGCCGACGCTTCCGAGAAATTTTCCAGATCATGCTTATGATCATTTGTCGCAAGATGCGGATCATAGCATCCAAGGGAATTTACCATCGCACTAAGAATAGCCATCGGATGTGCATCACGTGAGTAACCTTCAAGCAGATGAATCATCCCAGAATGAACATGGGCATTGGCACTGAGCAATCTTGCAAACTCAGCCCTCTGCTCAGAAGTAGGTAAATCTCCATAAATGATGAGATAAGTCGTTTCGATGAAATCAGATTTGAGCGCTAACTCATCAATAGGATAACCCCGATAGCGAAGAATCCCCTGCTCTCCATCGATAAACGTAATATCACTCTGACAAGAACCGGTATTTCCATAGCCCTCATCATAGGTGATACAACCACTTTGATTACGAAGCTTCCTCGTATCAATGGCTGTTTCACCTTCCGAACCAACAATCATTGGAAGGGAATATTCCTTATCTTTTATTTTTAAAATAGCATCATTCGACATAATCAAAAAATCTGGAGGGTTTTGAGAGAATAAACGCACAAAACTGGTCAACCCAACCAATTAAAATCACTAATCACTCAAGTTCATACTTTTATGGGAAGTTTGAGCGTTGTAAAGAGGATGTGCTCTTTCAACTGAGGAAAAAGGTTCTTCTCACCAATAACATTATGATAGCTAATAAGCAGTTTAACCGGAATTCATGCAAAGTTCCACAAAATTGCGGTAAAGACGAAGCCCCTTTGCCTGGCTTTTCTCCGGGTGGAACTGAGTCGCAAAGCAGTTTCCTTTTCCGATCGCACTGACAAAACGTCCGCCATAGTCCGTCGTCATCAGAATCAAGGAAGAATCTTCAGGAACAACATAATAACTGTGAACGAAGTAAAATTGATCTTCTCCAGAGGTTAACCCTCGCAAAAGAGGACTTTCTTCCTGCTCAAAACGAACCTGATTCCACCCCATATGGGGTATCTTATATTCCTTAGGTCGCTCAAAACGGACAACTCTTCCGGGAAAAATACCAAGCCCGGAAACATCACCTTCTTCCGAAGTTTC
This sequence comes from Opitutaceae bacterium, assembly GCA_016763045.1. GTDB lineage: Bacteria > Verrucomicrobiota > Verrucomicrobiia > Opitutales > Opitutaceae > NORP342. Next base: position 9,790 of record JAESUN010000351.1, read on the forward strand.
AAACAACGCCTGTAACCCAAGACAGACACCAAGAAAAGGTCGCTCGGATTGGATCCATTCACGAATCGCCCCATCAAAGCCGGCTAGCTTCAAGGCTTCGACACAATCGCCCAACGCGCCCACTCCAGGTAAAACAACTCCATCGGCTCCCTCAAAAGCGGAAGCATCCGTCACAACCTCAACCTGTGCACCGACAGACTCTAAAGCCTTCGAAACACTTTTGAGGTTTCCCATTCCATAATTTATTAACGCAATTTTCAAAGCCATAGCTAA
>JAESUN010000352.1 GCA_016763045.1 Opitutaceae bacterium
GAAAATCAAACTTTGCCGGTTCCAGTCTTGCTCCTCTCGAAGGCATTTTTCGTGCAGCTCGCATGTTGGACACCACTCTTGAAAAGGTTTGGCACCGCTTTTCCGATCGTTTTACCAAACACCTCAACCTTCCCCTATTATGGGAAGTCGGAAAACCGGCAGATTTTTGCCTTTTGACCGGCCCGGATTCAGAACGACGCGTCGATGTTTATATCCGAGGAGAAAAAGTGACGGAGCAAACGTTCCGACCTTAAAAAGGTATTATTACTCGTTGGTAAGGAAAGATCGATTTTCAACCTCTGTTTTAAACTTCTCTGCCGCTTGCTCTACGATCTGGCCGACATGAGCATATTGCTTTGAGAACGGAGGCAAGTAGTCGCCGATACCCAACATATCATTGATCACAAGAACCTGCCCATCACAAGCCGGACCCGCTCCAATACCGATAGTTGGAATACTGACGGATCGGGTAACTTCTTCTCCCAGTTGATCGGGTATATGCTCGAGCACCAAGAGGAAGGCACCAGCACCAGTGATTTCCTCCGCTTCGCGAAGTATCCTCTGTGCATCCTCAGTATCCTTCCCCACTTGCCTGAAATTATTTGCCGTTTGAGGGGTTAGGCCAGTATGGCCCACAACATCAATCCCGTTGGATACGAGAACCGCAATAATCTCAGGAAAAGACCCTTCTAATTTCACGCTGTCTGCACCCGCATTTATAAGCAAACGTGCATTTTTTAAGGCAGCCTCCTCAGTTTCATAAGTTTGATAAGGTAGATCTCCAATGATATGTGTATTGGGAGCCCCTCGACGAACCGCATCCACGTGATATTGCATATGCTCAATCGTAACGGATCGAGTATTGTCGAGCCCCCTCTCCACCATCGCCAACGAATCCCCAACCAAGATAACGGGAATACCCGATCTCTCCAGATAACGGGCAACAGGGCAGTTGTAGGCCGTTAGCATCGCAATCGGCGACTTTCCTTTCATCGCCGTTAAAGCCTTTGCATCCAATTTCATATTCCCCCCACTCTACTGCCCCAATTTAAAGCTGCAATACAAACACCTCACTCCATCTGTAATTCGTTCAGAGTATTCTCAAGTTTGACGCGGTATTCTTCCAATTGACCTTCTTCCAATTTTCTCGGGACTTCGAAGGAATTTCCCAGCTTAATCGATATTTTAGAAAATGGTTTAGGAATCATCAACTTATCCCAGGAACCCAACTGCCAACATTTTTCAGCTGAAAAAGACATTGGGAAAAGAGGCACCTGAGCCAATTGCGCCAACACTATGGAACCCGCCTTTGCCTTATAGATAGGCCCCTGTGAACCATCAGGTAAAAGAACAACGGAGCCTTTATCTTTCCGCACAGCCCGAAGCATATCTCGCAATCCCCCAGCTCCACCACGGCTGGAAGAACCCCGGACAACATTCGCTCCACCCATTTTCCCCATTATCATACCAATATCACCGTCCTTCGATTGGCTCGATAATTGGGTTATCCTAAAACCTTTTTTTACCAATTTCTGTTCGATAAACCGAGAATAGAAAAACATCCGATTATGCCACATACAGAGAAGAGCAGGCCTGGTATTGGATTCTAATTCAGCCAACTGTTCCTGTCCCAAAACAATCTCTATTCTCCATGTGGCATAAAGAAGTTTGATAATACTCCTCAGAAGAAAAGCCGCCACATAAGCTTTCAGTGCTGGTTTACGCTCGTCTGACACAATACTTTATTCTGATTGGACGTATCTTGGAAAAAAACTCTCCAGGCATTTGGCTATCCTACTTACGCCATTTGCGAAGTGCATTCTTCCAGACTTTCTCGATTTCTGCCCTTCCGACAATCGCATCCTTCCAAATATCAGGAAAGCATTCGAGTCCATAACCCGATCCTTTAGGACCCAATTCGACCACAGCCCAAAGAGGCTTTCCCGCACGCGCCCCACTCAACCAGAAGTCGAAAAATGGTCGTAGAAAACAATCTCTCCATTCGATGAAATTTCCATCCAGATTACCGTTTCCATCCGTAACCGGAGTCTGACAGTGACTTCCGGTAAAAGGTCGGAAATGAATCAATTCACTCGCCATCAATAATTCTGGCTCATACTCAACGATTCTTTCCCAATACCGACTGGGCCACAGTTGCTTAATAATAGCCGGATGAGAATGGTCAAAATTAGTCGGAAGTGGTTCCTTGTATCGCTTTAAATATTGTTGAGCCAGAGCGATCCCCTTCTCAGGCGTTTCCGTACAGGTATCACGGTGCCATTCAATCGTCGCTTTGATCCGGAGTTTTTTCGCGGCTTCCATGACTCGGCGCGCAACAGTAGCAGCTTTGGCAATCGGAGTATCATGATCACAAAGCTGAATATTCACATATTTGGCCCCTCCTTTTTTAAAGATACGGAGCTTCTCTTCCGCATCATCATCCGAACCCACATCCACACCGCCAACCAACTGGATATCATACTTGCGACAAGCCTCTACCATCTCTGGCTCAGCTCTACCACTGAAGCCATCGAATCCGGCTTTCTTTGCTGCTTTCACCTTCCGGTCGATTGACCATTCCTTCTCAGCGGATGGATATCCAGCCATTGACCATGCTGTTGCACAGAGGTGGAGTTGAGGTTTATTAACTTTTTTCTTTGAGGCCATGGGTTTTATGGAGTTAACAGTTTTATTTAAGCGTACGCGTACGCAGAAGAGGACCTCGATGACGAAATAAACTAAGCCACTGAGATCCGTATCCTTTACCTTCGTCCAAGATGGGTCAATGCCCGAAGAAGCAATTCCATTCGCTTCATTCGAGCACTCGACCTCCTTCGAAAAACGTTGAATGAAGTACTGGTTCTAACTTTTTCGCTTTGCGTTAAATTCCTTTAACGCAGCTTCCATAGCGCGAATGTTTTCAGCAGGCATTCCAGGGCTGGTCCCTCCACCTACCGAAAGGATAATCCCCTCGCCTCCCGATTTCTCGAGAACATCCAACGTCGCCTGATGTACATCTTCTGGAGATCCACGAACACCGATTTCCAGCGGATTAACATTCCCCATCAAACACATACGATCGCCAACCAAATCTTTTACATCCGCAATATCTGTCTCTTTACCCCAATTGAGGACATTAAAACCAGCATCCGGCAGATGCTCTACACACGCATTAATATCAGCGTCATTATGATAAACCTTTATCCAATCCTTCGGAAAAGCATCACAGATTTTTTTCAGATAAGGATGCGCAAACTCCTCGTAATACTCTTCATTGATAAAGCCAACGATGTCATCCAATATAAAGATACTCTCTACCGTGTCGCCGATCGCTTTCGCCTGAGCTTTGAGCCAATCGATCACAACATTGGTACAAAGATCGATCAACTTATGAGCACCTTCCGGATCATCCACTAGATCGAGCATGAACTCGGTCGTCCCACGCACAAACCCAGCTGTGCACAAAGGACCACGAGCTGTAACCATCGGTAAGGTATAGCCGAGGTCGAAAATGCGCTGCTTATGCATCTTAATGCGATGCAAGGTAAGAGCCGCAAACCCATCCGCCTCAATCTCGTATTTCGGAAGCTTATCAATATCTTCCAAACGATACAACGTATGATATTCACTCGGCGTATTGTCCTGCCAAAACTTGATCTTGGCCCCCAGGACAGATGGCTCTGCGGCCATCCCATACTCCATCCACCAGGAAGGGACAAAAATGACATCGGGAAATTCCTTCACGATTTTGAGATTCGCCTCAAACCAGACTTCCGGATCTAAAAAATAATCCATATGACTGATACCCAGGTAACCCGGAATCCATGGGCTATCAATGATCATCGCCATCGGGATCTCATCCATTTTTTCTAATCGAGCTGCCCGTTTAAAAGTTTCCCATTGTTCTGGTCGCATATTTTTGTGTGTTGTATCGCTTTTTTATTAGACGCCCTCTTAGAGGGATTTTCGTATAATTAACGAAGTAGGAATCACCCGCTCCCGCACCGTGCGGTCGAGGACAAAGTCAGCAGCTGATTGACCCATTTGTTGAAAATTTGTTGAGATAACAGTTAACCCGCCTGCTATATATTTTTTTAGAGGAGTGTCATTGTAGGCGACGATCCCCACATCTCGCCCAATCCTAAAGTCGGAGGCTTCACATTTCTCCAACAACACGGCGAGGTCCTCATCAAAGAAAGAAAAATAAACCACTCCCTTTTTTGCCTTCAATCCCTCAACTCCTCTGCACAAACGATAGGTAATCTTATGATGACGGCAAAATCGTTTGATCGCATTCAAAGTAGCCACGGGATGCTGCATTGAAGAGGGACAAATTACATTGATCTCAGCATATCGAAGAAATCGTTTCGTCTCTGATTCGAGACAGTCGAAAACAGCATTGTCAAAATCCTGACCAATATAAGAAAACTCTTCATTCAGGTGATCTTTCCGATCCAGAATAAGCAGCTCTTTCTGCTCAACCTCTCGGAGAATTTCCGGCATAGATTCATGATCAAATGGTTTGACCACATACATTTCGTATTTCCCCGCGTTGTCACGAATCAACCGTTTAAATTCATCAATATTGTAGTGATGAAAAAACAAATCAACTTGCGCCTGATCACCCAATCTCTGATGAAACGCTTCATAGAGGACTCTATTATCCAAATTAAAAGCATTGAGCAGGAGAAAAACTCGAACCGTATGTTCGATCGATTCACTTGCCACATAATATCCTTTGCTTGGAATCGAATGAATAATACCACGACTGCGCAGTCTTCGATACGCTTTGGCCACAGTCTCCCTCGCGAGATCATACTCATCACTCACTTTCGAAATAGAAGGCATGCCGACCCCTTTACGCAAAGCCTTGCTCCGAATGGCACTAGTCACCCCATTGACGATCTGTTCGTACTTCGGAACATCCCCTTTTGCATCAATCTGTAACCAATCTGTATTCATTCGGAGGAAATAACGTCAAACCAATCCATACTACTCCATACTACTCCGTGTCAAGAAGCACTGAACGCTATCTCTTGAAAACTCTACCCTTTAAAATGCCGATTGATCGATAGATACAAAAAAGCAGACACCGAAGTATCTGCCTTTTGGAAAAATATTCTAAACTGTCTGACGTTAGTTAACGCCAGCAATTTTTTTAATTTTATTGGCAGTCAAACGCTCTTCAGGAGACAGAGTGTGAGGGATTTTACCACCAAACTGCTTCGCGACTTCCTCAAATTTTTCTTTCGTTGCTTTGACAAATTCTCCCACTTCAGTCTCCACACCAAAGAGCCCCATGAGTGGTTTCAACCACTGGTGGCCATAACGCACGTGATTCTGTTCATCGTTACGATCAAAGGCTAGCAGTGTATCCATTTCGAAATCATTCAATTCGTGGAGACGATCGATAAGATAAGCTTTCGTTGGAAAGCTGCCCGCTTCAAACTCCATCGTCATCATCGCATAGCGCTCCGGTGCAGGCATCTGAACCAGAATACAATAAAGATCCAGAGAATGCTCAACGGTCATTATATCGACACCAAGACGTGGCAATTGGCGAAACCCAAACTGACTATGTCGAGACTCATCCCAAAGGTGACGCGCCATATCATAGTGCATATCGAGTGGGGCTTCTGGGGTGTCATAAAAAATGGTTGCCAAGTAATCCACCGCATCCAGCTCCATCATCAACCATACATAGACCATCAGACGCAGGATAGCTGGATCCGTATTCGCTTTCTCTTCCAGCCATGGACGCATAATAGGGTCTACATCAGGATCATGCCCAAAGACTCCGGAACAAACTGGATATTTCCCTCGATTACAAACAGCCGGATGTGAAAACCCCTCTTTTTCATGCTCCCAGACAAATCCTGCAGGAAGATCCTCTTTTTCTCTAATCCCCAGCAAACCACCAATGCTTGAAAGAGCGGCCTCCAAATGATCTGCCCAATCACTCGCTTCCACTCCCTCGAGATATGCTGTCATTTCTGCGGCATGACGTTCTTCATCCTCAATAAACGCTTGGAGCAATTGCTTCGAAGGCCAGTCCGCAAGATGATCGGTTTCTTTTAAATAATACCGATAGGCTTCCAATAATGCAGGCTTTAGGACTCGGTAAAATCCTGCCAAAGCCACCATGCCATCTTCTGGTTTAACGGCCTCTTCAAAGATTTTACGAATATCCGAACGAACTTTTTCACCCGATCCAAACCCTGCCATTTCACGGCCTCTTTCACGCAAAAAACGTGCATGCTGAGCCGATTCCCAAACATGCTGACAAAGAAGGTATTTTAATTCGGGTTCACCAACGCGATAAATCAAAGTCGTCGCAGTCCTGACTATCTCGCGCTCATATTCAAAAACATGACGAAGCAGATTAGACATATCCATAACGGCAAGCATGCGCCTGGATGATTTTCCTGAAGATTTCGATGCTTCCGCATCCGTTGATTGAGTTGTCGCCATAAAAATAAAGGATTCCTGGGTGGATCTTAAGGGTTCTTAATATAGACAATTTAGGCGCTTTAAACAACCAGATAAGACTAAACAAAAACAGCAAAGACCTAGAAAAAGGTGCATCCGAGGCCAAAGCTGAGCCAAAAGCATTCTAAGCATTCAATCATCTCAGATGTAAGCGTTACAAACCCTGCCCCCTATGCAAGAAGAGTAAAAAAAAGTATCCTTGGCTGAATGAGAAAAACAGGAAGCGATAGATACACGCAAGAAGAGCGTAAGGAGTTTGCTTTCTCTCCAGAAGAAAAA
>JAESUN010000353.1 GCA_016763045.1 Opitutaceae bacterium
ATTTTCTGAATACATGCCAGGATTGAAAAGCGCTGTTTTCAAACCACCGGCAGCCTATCCAAATTCAGATGAAGAAGGAGAATCGAAACTTCTCAATTTATAGTAGAGCAGACAACTTCATCGACGGAACAATCTCCAGGGAATAGTCTGGATCCGAAACAAGACGCTTTCTTTCCATCCATGCAGCAAAGGCAATCATACCCGCATTATCGCCCGTATGTTCCGCCTGGGCAAAGTGAGCACTCACACCATTCTGTTCAGCCAAGGACGTAAAAGCAGACCCTAATCGCTGATTATTGGAAACACCTCCGGACAGACCCACGCTTCGATAGTCCCGCTGTCGCAAGGCTCCCTCAGTTTTTTTCACCAAAACGTCGATAACAGCTTCCTGGTAACTCGCGCATAGATTTGCCCGTTCGGACATAATTTCCTCCGGATCCATTTTATCGAGACGATAACGCAGACTCGTCTTCAATCCTGAAAAACTAAAATCTAGAGGGGTATTCTTTAACATTGCTCGAGGAAATTCAAACGCCGCGCAATTTCCAGTGAGCGCCTCTTTTTCGATCAAAGGCCCACCGGGATAAGGAATTCCCATCAATTTACCCCCTTTGTCCAAAGCCTCTCCGGCAGCATCATCCCTCGTGGAGCCGAGAATTCGAATCTCCACGGATTCATTCATTTCAAAGAGAATCGTATTCCCACCACTCACTAACAAACCGATATGAGGAAGCATCTCTTCAAAGGAGTCATCGTAAGAAGTCGAATCCTCTTCATGCATTTTAATAAAAGGAGAAAACGCATGGGCTCTCAGATGATTAATCCCAACCAGAGGAACATCCCATTTCAACGCCAGGCTCTTCGCGACCGAAAGTCCCATCGCCAAGCACCCAGCCAATCCAGGACCCTGAGTGACAGCAACTCCCGCTACAACCTCTCCCTTAAGACCTTCCTCCATTTCCTCAAGTAGGGGGCCAAAGTTCTGTAAATGTTCACGACTGGCCAAATCAGGTACCACACCTCCATATGCACGATGCAGCTCAATCTGACTACTAATCCATTCTCCTCTCAGCCCAACGGACGGATCAAAAAGAGACAGAGCGGACTCATCACAGGAGCTCTCTACTCCGACAATCAAACCACCATTCGATCGAAACCAGTCTGTTTTACTTTTTTTCAATCCATCCATTACGCAAAAATATCCAAAACCCAAATACGACCTTCTTTTAACACAGAACCTGCCAAGACAGAATCACCGGACAGTCAGTTCATCAACAGGCTTAATCAACCGAGCTTCTTCGAAGACAGAAACACCCTCTAAAGCATCAATTGCAGCCTTTAATTGGCTGTCTTCAATCGGATCGAACCCAAATTCCTCAGCAAATTCCCCAATCGACATCACCTCTAGACGACTTCGCTGCAAAAGAACATTCTGATCTTCTTCCGCGCTCAAGGCCATGAGGATATGTGGCTCCACCCCATTCCCATGAATTAGTTCTCCACCCGGAGTATAATAGAGAGAAGTCGTCAAACGAAGTGCTTCATCACCAGACAACGGAAAAATCCTCTGCACAGATCCCTTCCCAAAGGAAGTCTCTCCCACGATAACAGCTCGTTGAGTATCCTTAAGGGCTCCTGCTACAATCTCTGAAGCACTCGCACTACCTGAGTTGATCAAAACAGCGATGGGGTAAGACCTGCGAGCCCCTTTTGTCTTTGCCTTAATCTCCAGTCGGGATTCAGGCATCCTTCCTTGAGTGTAAACCACGAGTTCCCCTCGATCAAAAAACGGTTGTGCAACTTCAACGGCTGCATCCAGTAACCCACCAGGATTATTGCGGAGATCGAGCACCAACGAAGTCATCCCCTCTTCTTCCAAAATTTCCAGTGCCTTTAAAAACTCTTTACCTGTTCGTTCTCCAAACAGAGCTATCCAAATGTAGCCAACACGATCCGTCACCATCTTTATGCCCCGGACACTATCCACCTTAATTATCTCTCGGATGATTGTTTTTTGAAAAGTCTCCCCCGTTCTCGGACGAAAGATCTCCAGATCAACTTTGGTCCTCCGTTTCCCCCTCATCATACCCAAGCACTCATCCATCGAAAGATCCTTAACCCAGTGAGTATTGATCCGAACAATTTCATCTCCTCTCATCAACCCTGCTCGCTCACCCGGAGTGTTTGAAATAGGTGCCACCACAACAAGTGCATCTTCTTTCATCTCTATCTGAATACCAATGCCTCCGAATTTTTGGTCTGTCTGCGTGATCAGCTGCTCATACTTCTGCTGCGAGAGATAATCCGAATGAGGATCCAACGAACGAACAATACCTTCAAGAGCTGCTTCCGTGAGCTCATCGTACCCCACTGAAACATCCGTCACATAGTTTTCATTGATTAACTGCATGACATCAGCGAGCTTGTCCCCCTGCTGCTTCGCCTCTCTCGAAGGAAAAGAGATCCTCCCCTGAGACAGGCGTACGCCATAGACAACAATTTCTCCAACGAGAAATGAAATAACAGCTATGAGCAAAAGGCGTTTGATCATTTCTCCACTTTGGGGCTTTCCTCCTATTTGTAAATGGGTTCTTCCACACAATTTAATCTTTCTCTTTTTTCCAGGCTCTTTGCTGAAAAGGCAGATAAGACAGGATGCCTGTCCTTCGCCGACTTCATGGAGCTCAGCCTCTACGCTCCTCAAATCGGTTACTACGTCAGAAAAAAACTGCGAGTCGGCAGACAAAGCGAAACTGATTTTTACACCTCCAGTAGTCTAGACACAGTATTCCCCCTAGCCATCACCTCCGCTGCCACCGAAATCCTTTCCCCTAACGAACCCGCGAAATATACACTCGTCGAAATTGGAGCCGAACCAAATGCCGGACTCTTTCAGGAAAACTTCGCCCCGTTCAAGGGGGGACAAACAGTACAACTCGAGAGCCCACTTTCCATTCCCGAAAACTCTGTTGTGATCTCCAATGAGCTCTTTGACGCCCAACCCTTTCATCGACTCATTCAAAAAGACGGACAATGGAGAGAACAAGGGGTTCATCAGATAGAAGGAAGCTATCAATGGACTCTTCTGGACCATATCTCCGACGAATTGGAAGAGATCCTGCCTCAACTCCCCCAAAACCAAACCGAAGGCTACACGCTTGATTTACCCGTCCGAGCACGGCATTTACTGGAGAAGATCGCCCAGAAGGACTGGAAAGGTCTCTTCATCGCCTTTGATTATGGAAAAAGCTGGCCGGAACTTTCCACAGAATGCCCTGCAGGAACTGGCCGGGCTTACCACCGCCATCAGCAAAACAATGACCTCTTGCACAATCCTACCGAACAAGACCTCACGTGTCATATCTGCTGGGATTGGTTGAGTGATACTCTTCTTCAACAGGGATTCACCTCGGTCGAACTCTTCAGTCAGGAAGCTTTCTTTATTAAAAAGGCCCAAAAGCTCATCGCCTCCACCTTCACCGACTATCCAGACCCCCTCAGTAAACCTCGTTCTCAACTCAAGCAGCTCCTACATCCCACCTTAATGGGGCAGAAATTTCAGGTTTTAGTCGGAAAACGCCTCTAATTCCCCTGAAAAAGCTTCTTTATCAACATTTTTTCCAATCTGGACTAAAAGCGCTTGCTTTCAAATGCTCAGACTGTTTATTCGAACATCTTTTACACCGTAAAACGACCATGGCCAGAATTTGTCAAATAACAGGAAAACGCCCAACACGCGGCAGCATCATTCACCGCAAGGGAC
>JAESUN010000354.1 GCA_016763045.1 Opitutaceae bacterium
ATAGATGGCTTTGAGAATACAGAAATTTTTGTGGGAATAGATGAGGATTATAATGGGCAAGTGGAAGTGAAAGCTTCAGACAGTGTCAAAGCAGGTATCAATCCTTCTGGAGGAAGTTCCGCATCTCCTGTGGCGGTCGATACCGTTGTTCGAAGTGGGATTGTCTTCTTCTCTGCAGGAGCTGGAAAGACGGCTGCAGATATCGTGAAATCTTGGGAGTAGTTATTGCTAGAGGTGCTTTGCGCTTGCCAAGGATAAATTGATCTCTAGGAACTTCCTCTCCTTACAGTTATGTAAGGAGGTTGTTTTCTGTTCTTTTCAGATAGTATCCTTCTTAAGTGCCTCCCTAGCTCAATTGGTAGAGCAGTTGACTCTTAATCAATTTGTTCGGGGTTCGAGTCCCCGGGGGGGTACCAAGAATAGATAGGCCGGTGTAGCTCAATTGGTAGAGCAACTGATTTGTAATCAGTAGGTTGCGGGTTCGAGTCCCATCACCGGCTCCATTCTTTTTTTAGAGAAAAAGAAACTTTTCGGGAGAAAAAAAAAGAGTTTGGCAGAAAGCCATTTTCTTTCTTGTCGGAAGGGCAATAAGACTGGTAACAGTATCCTTTTGGTATATTGCCCGATGGTGTAGTGGTAGCACAAACGACTCTGACTCGTTTAGCCATGGTTCGAGTCCATGTCGGGCAACCAAAGAAGGCGAAAAACGCCGGATTTATTATTTAATCGATTTCTTGCAGAAGAAGTCTCAATTCTCTCTTTACAAGGGAGTAGTCATACTGTTGGCTCTCCCGTTTCCATAAATTGCAACATGCAAAAAACCAGAAAATCAGTCGCAAAGCGTTTTAAGATTACCGGAACCGGTAAGCTTTTGCGTCGTTCACCAGGTCAGCGTCATATGATGTCGAGTAAATCGACTAAGCAGAAGCGCAGAAATGGGAAGGACAAGCTTGTCTCTCCAGGACATGCAAAAGTCTTCATGAAGACTTTGCCTTCAGGAGTTGCGCGATAACGCTTATACAATTATTAATTAACCATTCAGGTAAAATCTACGAGGCGACCTGATGGTTTAAACATTTATAGAGGATATAAAACATGCCCAGAGCAACTAATTCACCAGCATCCCGCAAACGGCGGAAAAAGATACTAAAGAGAGCCAAAGGCTACTTTGGGAATAAATCACGTCTGTACCGCTACGCAAAAGAAGCGGTCGATCATGCACTCCAGTATGCATATAATGATCGTCGTAAGAAAAAGAGTACTTGGAGAGCCCTTTGGATTGTCCGAATCAACGCTGCTTGCCGCTTGAATGGCATCAGCTACAGTCGCTTCATAGAAGGACTAACTGCAGCAGAAATTGGACTGAACCGTAAGGTGATTGCTGATATCGCAGTTCGTGATGAAGTTGCCTTTAAAGGGTTGGTTGAAAAAGCGCAGGCTGCGTTAAAAGCCAAAGCTTCTAGCTAAGCCATAAGGACTTGATTGGAGAGTAAACGAGCTGAAATACGTTCGTCTTTCTCAGAATCCATTTATTTTAGGAGGTCGAGTTTCATTGCTCGGCCTTCTTTTTGTTTAAGAGTAAGTCATTATTGTATCGCGCGAGATTCTTTTTGCCGATTTTTTAACCAATATCTTTGAAGAATAGTTTGATCGAACGATCAGTTAATCCGTTTTCGAGTCTTATGGAGCAAAATCTCAACCGTCTTATCGAAAAAGCCCGCCATGAAATAGGGGCTGTCAAAACGAGGGCTGATTTTGAAGCCTTTAAGGCCCGTTTTGTAGGGCCAAAGGGAGATCTGACTCAAATCATGAAGGGGATGGGTAAGCTGTCTAAAGAAGAGCGTCCTATAGCTGGCCGTTTGATTAACAGTGCTAAGGCGACTTTTCAGGAATTGTTTGATGAAGTTTTAGAGAGGATCGGAAACGAAGAATTAGCAGCCAAGCTAGGTCCCGCGATCGATCCCTCTCTGCCCAGTCCGGATGCGAATTCTGGCAGTTATCATCCCTTGACTCAAGTTCGTGAGGAGATTTGCCGGATTTTCAAGCAAGTTGGTTTTTCGGTGGCTGAGGGAACAGAAGTCGAAACAGAGTATTACTGTTTTGATGCGTTGAATACTCCGGCGGATCATCCCGCTCGGGATTTACAGGATACGTTTTATTTCCCGGATAAAGCTCGCTTTGGAAATATTTCGAAGAAGGAAGAGGAAGGATATCTTCTCAGACCCCATACCTCTTCTGTGCAGATCCGGACCATGCTTGAGCAGGAACCTCCGGTTCGAATCATTTCTCCGGGGCGTTGTTTTCGACGGGATACGGTAGATGCGACTCATAGTGCGAATTTCCAGCAAATTGAAGTACTTTACGTGGATAAGAATGTGACGGTTAGGGATCTTAAGGCCCTGCTGGATTATTTCTTTGAATCTTTGTTGGGGAAGGGGACAACGACTCGCTTCAGACCTCATTTTTTCCCTTACACTGAACCGAGTTTCGAAGTGGATTTTTCGTCAAAGCATTTGGCGAAGGTTGGAAGTGACTGGGTAGAAATCGGTGGTTGTGGCATGGTTGAACCGTCCGTCTTTGAATCCGTTGGCTACGATCCTGATGAGTATTCCGGATTTGCCTTTGGTGTGGGGCTCGAGCGTATTGCCATGATTTTGTACGGCATTGATGACATTCGCTATTTTTATCAAAATGATCAGCGCTTCTTGAAGCAATTCGTCTAATGAAAGTTTCATATAACTGGCTCAAAAAATATATCCCTCTAACTCAATCTCCGGAAGAGATTGAAGGTGTTTTCACATTACTAGGATTTGAAGTTGAGAGTGTCGAATCGAAAGGACTACCTGTCTTGGATGGTGTGGTTGTCGGTGAAGTGCTTGAACGAAATCAACATCCGAATGCGGATCGACTCAGCGTTTGTCGAGTGGGTGTGGGCGAAGGAAAAGAGGACAAGGTGATTGTTTGTGGGGCTCAGAACTACAAGGTAGGTGATCGTGTACCAGTTGCCTTGCCGGGTGCTGTTTTGCCGGGAGGCTTTACCATTAAATCTTCTAAATTACGCGGTGTGCAGTCTGACGGTATGATGTGCAGTGGAAAGGAGATTGGATATGGAGAGGATGGCGCAGGCCTTCTCTTGTTGGCCGGTGATCCTCTTTTAGGGGCAGCGATCAATGATGTTTTTCCAGACGATGATTATGTTTTTGATCTTGAGGTGACACCAAACAGACCCGATTGCCTGTCGCATATTGGTTTAGCCCGAGAGCTTGCGGCGGCCTTTAATATAGAGCTGAAGTTTCCATCTGTTCAATTTAGCGGTGTGGCAGAAGGGGCTTCCTCGGCAGATGATTGCCTCAAGTCAGTTGTTATCGAATCTAAGGAGCAGTGTCCGTTGTACGTGGCTCATGTTATTTCTGGAGTGAAAATCGCGCCGAGTCCGGAGTGGTTGCAGACAGCGCTTACCGCAGTTGGATTACGCCCGATAAACAATGTCGTCGATGTAACCAATTACGTTTTGATGGAGCTTGGGCAACCGATGCACGCGTTTGATGCCGCTAAGATAGCAGGTCATAAGATTGTGATTCGGCAGGCTGCGGAAGGTGAGAAAATTAAAACACTGGATGGTGAAGAACGGACTCTTTCTAGTCGGATGCTCGTTATCGCTGATGCGGAAAAGGCAATGGCTATAGGTGGAGTTATGGGTGGGGCGGAATCTGAAGTAGACGAAGGTACCCAAGATATTATTTTGGAGACAGCTTACTTTAATCCCTCAGCGATTCGGTGGACTGCCAAACGATTGAATCTAAGTAGTGATAGCTCCTACCGTTTTGAGCGTGGAGTCGACTCTTCTTCGGTTGCATCTGCAGCTCAGCGAGCGATCGATTTAATACTGGAAACCGCTGGAGGGACTGTTCTCAGCCCTGTTTACAAGGAGGGCGCTGAGACTGATGAGCAGATTGAAATTACGTTTTCTCCGGATTATATTCGAGAGAGATGTGGATTCGAAATTTCCGATGACCAGATCAGCCAGTTTTTACAAGCACTGGAATTGTCTATTGCTAGCAGGAATGATGAGGCAAAGGAATGGACCGTAGCGATTCCTAGTTTTCGCTCTGATTTATCTCGTCCAATTGATCTGGTGGAAGAGGTTCTACGGCTTTACGGGACAGATAAGATCCCCTCGGCAGTCGTGAGATTTCCGGGGATAGTGGGGAAGGATGATCCTATCTGTTTGTTTAACCGCAGGGCTTCCGCTTATTTAGTGGGGCAAGATTTCCGTGAGTGTATGAATTATACACTGCGTTCGGGGGAAGAGATGAAGCAGTGGCAAACCTCTGCTCAGGCTGAAGGGTTGAAGTTGGCGAATCCTATCACGGAGGATCAGACTCATTTGAGATCCAGCATTCTTCCAGGATTGTTGGATGTTTTGAAGCTGAACCGGGACCGGAAAACAGGTATTACACGGCTCTTTGAGTGTGGGAGGACGTTTTCGGAAGAAAATGGTCAGGTAAATGAAATGATCTCGGCTGGTTTCTTGATTGCTGAAAATGAAGACGAGATCTGGCTTAAACGTTCACCCGCAGATTTTTATTTGGTCAAGAGTCTGCTTTTTCAAGTGGCACGGTTTGCGGGGTTTGATTTGGCAAACCATCCGATTGAGGCGATAGAGAAAGAGGGTTCGACTTGGCAGGCCGGTCATTCGGCTGCATATGATAATGCGAAAGCAGGGATCTCATACCAAGTAGGCTTGATCAATTTGAGTCATTTACAGGCTCGAGGGCTGAAGGGAAATGTCTATGCCGGGCATTTCAGTATTCTTCCTGCGCGTTTAAAAGGAGAGAAAAAGCGCAAACAGTATAAGTCCTTTAGCACCTTTCCTCCAGCGTTGAGAGATTTGGCGCTGGTTGTCGATCAAGCTGAACCGGCCGGTGACGTTGGGCGAAAACTATCTAGGATCGGGAAGAGTATGCTTTCGGGTCGCTTTGACTTGGAAGATATTAATGTATTCGATCTTTATAAGGGAGAGGGACTTCCTGCGGGAAAGAAGAGTTTAGCTTTTTCACTGGTTTTTCGCTCTGAGGATAAAACGCTTACGGATGAGGAAGTGAATATTGTTTTCCAAAAAATCCAGGATGAAGTGGAAGCAAAAACAGATTATCAAATCCGCAAATAACAGACCATGGCAGATCCTCAAAAGATAGATATCGATTATGTAGCTAATTTGGCACGTATCGCATTGACGGATGAAGAGAAGAAGTTGTTCTCAACTCAGTTGGGAGATATTTTGGGTTATATTGAAAAACTTAAATCGGCTGATGTCTCCAATGTAGAACCGATGGCGCATGCGTTTCCTGTCTACAATGTATGGGATGAAGATGAGCCTGTTGCAGGAATGTCTGTTGACGAGGCTCTTAAAAATGCACCTGAAGTTCGGGATGATATGTTTGTCGTTCCAAAGGTCGTGGAGTAAGAATGGTTCTGAGGACCAAGATTGAAACTTTCAAAGAATCAAGGTATGTCTGAAAGACTTTATTATAAAACAGCGTCCGAACTTTCCACTATGCTGGAAAAGAAAAGTATCTCGGCGATCGACCTGACGAAGGATGTTTTAAATCGTATCCATGAAGTGGATGACCGAGTAAAAGCAGTCACGCATCTGGATGAGGTAGATGCGTTGGCTCAGGCAACAGCTTCAGATGAACGCAGGGCTTCGGGAGCTTCTTTGGGTGCCTTGGATGGTATTCCTGTTGGGATAAAGGATATTTTAGCGGTGAAGGGGCAACCGCTTACCTGTGGCAGTAAAATGCTC
>JAESUN010000355.1 GCA_016763045.1 Opitutaceae bacterium
AAAGACAATATTGGTTTCGTTGTCTCCCTCAAAAGGAATAATACCCAGCTTGGGCCGAACCCAGTTTATTCCGTCCTCAGATTCAGCATAACATATCTGGGAAACTTGCTTTTGGATATCCTTCCCGAGCGTAGCATCTGGAGAATGATACCCCTCGTAGTAGAGCTTAAATTTTCCCTCATCTTCAAAGACGCTTGCCCAAGAGCTAATCAAAAACTCCTCCCACGGTTTTTCCGAAACCAGAATAGGATCCGAATGCACAGTGGGAGAAAATGTTTTTAATTCGACACCATAGGCCAAGAGCCATGGATCTGTGCCATTGCTCCAACTATTTCCACCACCCGCCTCCACCAGCGACCAATCGATGAAAACATGCTTCTTATTTCGATGAAGTTTGCTGATCATTGCTTGAAGCCTTTTAGGGGTTTTTAGTGCCCGTCACCTGATCAAAAATCTCTCCCCATTTAGGAAGTGACTGATAAACCGCTCCAAAATCACTACCCATGGCAATGAAACGCCCACCCGCCTCTATCATGGCAGTCATATCCTCTGGCGTTCCCGTGGGGCGCCCCCAGTTGACCTCATTTTTCTGCGCAGCCGCAGCCACTTTCTTTTGAGCTTCGGCCATTTTTGGCTCCTTAAAGTTAATTTCACAACCGAGGCGAAGAGCCAAATCTCCCCACCCAATGAAAAGAACATCGACACCGGGAGCAGCGGCAATCTCCTCAATATTTTCCAATGCTTCGGGGCTCTCAATTTGAATAACAGTGACTGTCTCTTCATTCGCCTCTTTGACGTATTCACTCGGCGAATTCAGGTAAAATCGATTATCAAGTCCTGCTCCATCTAATCCTCTTTCCCCTTGAGGAGGAAATTTAGTACGACCTGCGATCTCTCTCGCTTCTGCACCTGTATTGACCAGAGGAAACATCAGACCCGTCGCCCCTCGCTCCAACAATTGATAACCCGTTGCACTCTCGCGAAATTGCGTCCGCACGATGCAATCAATATTCGCTAAATGATGGAGATAAATCATTCGCTCAACCTCCCTCGGATCCCAGGTGTTGTGCTCCGAGTCCAACCATACGCCATCATAACCCGCATTAGCTGCGTGTTCAGG
Source organism: Opitutaceae bacterium (assembly GCA_016763045.1). Classification (GTDB taxonomy): domain Bacteria; phylum Verrucomicrobiota; class Verrucomicrobiia; order Opitutales; family Opitutaceae; genus NORP342. Next base: position 1,121 of record JAESUN010000355.1, read on the forward strand.
AAACATGGTAACGGGGTAATAAAGACAAGCTATGCGGGCAACTTCGCCCTTTCGTAGCTTCGACAAAATCTTTGATTTTCTCATAAAAAGGTTTGCGCTAAAAAGAAGTGAGGCCCACTTTCTGTCAACTGAAATGTCAGTGAAATTTCAGATGCCATGTCTTTTCCCCGTCCCATAACCGATCAAAACAGTGATCTCGAAACTCTGACAGCTCAAAGCAAGCTACAGATCGAATCATTGGTTTTTGAGGGACGCTTAAAACCAGGAGAACGTATCAGCGAAGCTCAATTGACTGGACTTCTCGGCTTTGGCCTCGCCCCCATCCGCAACGCACTCGACCTACTCGCCTCGGAAGGTTTATTGGTACGAATTCCACGATCCGGAACCTTTGTTCGCGAGCTCAATTTCAAAGAGTATAGCGATATTCTTGATGTGCGACTATCTCTCGAAACACTGGCAATTCGACTCGTTCGCCAGCACGCCACGCCAGAAGAAAAGGCAGACTTGATCCGAGCGGCAAAAAAAGTGGATCAGACGGAGCAACGATTTGTCTCTGGCAAAATCCGCAAAACGGAAATGGCCAAAGCAGATGTGGCCTTTCATCTCAAACTAGCTTCGCTTAGTAAGAATTTTCAGCTTCTACATCTCCTGCGCAGCCAACGTTTACTAGAGCAATGCTTTCTGGCCGGACTTCAGCTCAGCATTGGCTTACGCACAAGGATACAAGATAAAGCAATCCGACATGTCGCCATCGCAGAAGCCACCACAAGCGGCAGTGAAGCCGAAGCAATCAAGCTCATGGACAAACACGTGCTTCAAGCCAGGAAATCCGTCATGACGTTGATGATGGGTCCAGCTCTTTAAGAACGGCAGTCTAATCAAAAAGCTCCTCTTCATTTAGAAGAGAAGCTTTAAAGAAAAACGTTTAAAGTTTTGCAGTGGAAGGTTTCGATTTAAAACTCTTCCGAACAGTTGCCGCTACAAAATCCCGGTTCAATTGACTGATAAAATCATGCGTGATCAGCTTTGGGCAAACGGCTGAACACTCGTATTGGTTCGTGCAATTTCCAAACCCAGCTTCATCCATCGCTGCGACCATATTGAGAACACGATTATCTTTTTCGGCCTGCCCCTGAGGCAATCCATTAAGCTGAGAAACCTTCGCTCCGACAAAGAGCATTGCCGATGCATTTTTACAGGCGGCCACACAAGCACCACAGCCAATACAAGCAGCCGCATCCATCGCCGTATCCGCAACTTCTTTTGAAATTGGAATCGCATTTGCATCTGGAGCACTCCCAGTGCGAACAGTCACAAAACCTCCCGCCTGGATGATCTTATCAAAAGGCTTCCGATTCACAACTAAGTCCTTGATGATCGGAAAAGGGTCTGCTCTGAAAGGCTCGACCGTGATGATATCGCCATCCTCAAAGCTACGCATATAAGTCTGGCAAGTTGCCACACCCTGATGCGGGCCATGCGGTTTCCCATCAATAACGAGAGAACAAGTACCACAAATCCCTTCGCGGCAATCATGGTCAAAGGCAATCGGTTCTTCACCCTGATCCGTCAGATCCTCATTGATCACATCGAGCATCTCGAGAAAAGACATATTCGAATTCAGCTCCGGTGAATCATATACCTTGAATCCGCCTTTGCTTTCCTGATTTTTCTGACGCCAGACTTTGATTTTAACTTTCATCGTCGAAATACTTAAATGTGCTCAATCGGGGTACGGATTACTTATAATTACGGGTCGCCATCTGAATATTCTCATATTCAAGCGATTCTTTATTAAGGAGAGGCGTTTTACCTTTTCCTTGATACTCCCAGGCAAAGACACTTGCGAATTCATCATCATGACGAAGGGCCTCTCCATCTCCCGTCTGATGCTCTTCACGGAAATGTCCACCGCAGGACTCTTCTCTAGTGAGAGCATCTCGACAAAGGAGTTCGCCCAGTTCCATAAAGTCAGCAACTCGACCTGCTTTCTCCAACGACTGATTCCATTCTCCTTCTTCACCGGGAATATTTACATTCTTCCAGAATTCCTCCCGCAATTGAGGGATCAATTCGAGAGCTTTTGTTAGGCCTTCTTTCGTCCGGCCCATTCCGCAATAAGTCCACATGAGATTCCCTAACTCTTTGTGGAAAGAGCTCACGCTGCGCTTGCCCTTATTATTAAGGAAATGATTGATCGTTTCCTTAACCTCATCTTCAACCTCATCAAAAGAAGCATGATCCGTCGAAGGACGATTACCCAATTGGCCTGCTAGATAATTATTGATTGTGTTAGGAAGGACAAAGTAACCATCCGCCAAGCCCTGCATTAAGGCACTCGCACCTAACCGATTGGCTCCATGGTCTGAGAAATTTGCTTCCCCAAGAACAAAGAGTCCTGGCAGATTACTCATCAGCCCATAATCAACCCAAAGCCCACCCATGGTATAGTGAACTGCTGGATATATCCGCATCGGCACTTCATAGGCATTCTCGTTTGTGATTTCTTTATAAATATCAAAAAGATTTCCGTAACGCTCACGAATAACGCTTTCGCCCAGACGACTGATCGCATCCTCAAAATCGAGATAAACGCCCAGTCCAGTCTCACCGACACCACGGCCTTCATCACAAACCTGTTTCGCTGCACGTGATGAGATATCACGAGGAGCCAGATTTCCAAAGCTCGGGTATTTCCGTTCCAGATAATAATCGCGTTCGTCTTCGGGAATATCTCCAGGAGCCCTTTTGTCCCCTACTTTCTTCGGAACCCAGATCCGACCATCATTACGTAAGGACTCAGACATCAAAGTCAATTTTGACTGATACTCACCTGAAACAGGAATACACGTTGGATGGATCTGTGTATAACAAGGATTGGCGAAACAGGCCCCACGCTTGTGAGCGCGCCAGATGGCCGTGGCATTCGAATTTCGGGCATACGTGGAAAGGTTGAAGACATTCCCATACCCTCCCGTCGCCAAGACAACTGCATCAGCCGCATGGCGGTCAATTTCTCCGGTTACAAGATTACGGGTAATAATCCCTTTAGCATGCCCATCCACCACGACAAGATCGAGCATCTCCGTATACGGAAGCATCTCAACCGTTCCCAACCCAATCTGGCGGGAAAGAGCGGAATAGGCTCCAAGGAGAAGCTGCTGTCCTGTCTGCCCTCTCGCATAAAAAGTCCGAGAGACCTGCGCACCACCAAAAGAACGGTTCGCCAACAGACCACCATACTCACGGGCAAAAGGAACTCCCTGTGCCGCACATTGGTCGATAATATTAGAGCTCACCTGCGCCAAGCGATAAACATTCGCTTCCCGGGAACGGAAATCTCCTCCCTTCACCGTGTCATAAAATAAACGATACACGCTATCCCCATCGTTCTGATAATTCTTCGCCGCGTTCACTCCACCCTGCGCTGCAATACTATGTGCCCGACGTGGACTGTCGTGAAAGCAAATGCACTTCACCCTGTAGCCGAGCTCTGCCAGCGTCGCAGCCGCAGAACCTCCAGCCAAACCAGAGCCAACCACGATAATATCGTATTTCCGCTTGTTGGTTGGATTGACGAGTTTACTATCCGCTATGTATTTCTCCCACTTTTCTTTTAAGGGGCCGGACGGAATTTTTGCATCAAGTTTCATTATCCCGAAGGAGTGTTTAGGTGAGAAGAAACAGACTCCGCAACAGCTTCAATGCTGCTATCGGGGCGGCTCACTTTGCCAGTTAAAACGGATAGAGGGATCACTGCATTCCCTGCGAAATAGGCCAGACTCAGAACAATCGAGATTACCTTCAGCGCACGTCCCCACGTTTCTGTCCGTAATCCAACGGACTGAAACATACTCTGAAACCCATGACTGAGATGAAAGCTGAGCAATCCAACAGAGATAAGATAGAAAAGAGAAACGGTGAGACTACTAAATCCCGCCACCATCATCAAGTGGACATCGGGCACCACTGTGCCATCTGCCAAAGTCCACATCATCTCGTTATACTCCGGATTTGTCGCCTTCACCGTGAAGTGCGCAAGGTGGTAAAGAATGAAGGCCAGAACAATAAACCCACTGTACTTCATCGTTCGTGAAGCATAGGAGGCTTGGATGGTATGACTCGCCGTATAGCTCTGAGAACGGGCTTTTTTGTTTTCACACCAGAGAAGAACAGCCATCCAGATATGCAGTCCTACACAGAGCAAAAGGAAGAGCCGGATCAGCCATAATGCTGGCCCCAGGCCCTGAAGAAAATGGGCGTATGCATTGATTTTTTCTGGATCCGAAAAAATTTGCAAATTTCCCACTAGATGACCAATGATAAAACCAATGAGGACAGCACCTGTCAGTGCCATGATGATCTTCTTGCCAATAGAAGTCTTTAGAAGGGCAGTAACTATATTCATCACAGATATATGCACACAAACATCCGCCCTTATAGATGGGCTGCGGACAAGCGAGCACGCCGGGGAGCAGAGATAATTTCCTTTATAGCGTCAAACTATTAAGGGTTCTTATAAGTCTTTTTAACCAAGGGTAGAAGAAGATCTTTTACACCACACCTCTCTAAGAAACTGGCTTGGGCTTGAAGAGAACAAATTTACCACTGGGAAGAGGCTGTATTAATCGCTTACGAAACATATTCACTCGAGCCTCTCCACCTAACAGAGCGGCAATAGCGGTATCAATACCTTCTGGGGCAGTTTTATCTGCCACATAATCCAAATTCCACCGATCCGCAGAAACCTGGCTGAGACAATAATGCCAACAAGAAAATTCTTCAGGAAAGGCCTCATCGATTTCGACAGAAGAAATCCACTGCCCTTCTGGATTGAGAAACAAGTCCTTCTGTCGACCCAGCAACCGGTATCCCGATTCATATCGCTGTACCAAATCCCCCGTATGATGCCGAAGAAG
>JAESUN010000356.1 GCA_016763045.1 Opitutaceae bacterium
AAAATAATAAATCCAGCAGGCCACTCGCCCTGGCATCCCATCGATCGATCAAATCATTGCATTTTTCCCTGCAATACCGGAGCCCAACCACCATCGAATAAAGAATCGATTGCTGGTCGTTTGTTGTTCTTTTTACCATCCTTAAATTACAAAACATACAAACAGAGTGGGTCTTATTGATAACCGTGGTATCGCTCTTTTTTAAGGAATGCAAGTAGAATTATCACCTGGGCTAAGTAGACCTACTAATGCGTATTCTCTCCTGCAAGACAGAGAGAACACTATACAATACCTCTTTCTTGTAGCCGGGACACCGTATCCATTAGAGTCCCATCGACTCCATTAGCCAATTTTGAGGCAAATCCATATTCATGGTGACTAACAACCTCATAGCCCCCTTCCACCAACATCCGATCACTGGGAATATAGAGTCCTGTCCCATTACTATAGCCCAGAGCAAAAGTTGCCCCATTTGCATATCGGGATAGTATTTGATTACCCAGTTCACCGACTAGCTCTCCTTCAATAGCGACAAAACGAAGAGCATCCGAAATTCTAATACCATGAATCAATAAAGGAACCCTTGTATCCAATTCCCTGCCCATCTTGAGATATTTAAGCATGCGTTCTGCTGCAATAGACTGGCCTTGATTATCAGAAGCAGCCTGTTCCTCCAAAACAGATTGATCTGGAAGAGGATCCAGGCCCCATTCCACCTCATAGAGATAAGATTCAAATCTCGGAATATTTTTCTCTAGACCTGATTCAATCAATCGAATCACTTCGTCTGCGACTAAATGCCCGGCATTATCCACATCCTTCCAATTACCAGACCTCCATACCTTTCCACCCAAAACGGAATCATCTAGCCCATCCGCAATCACCGAAGCTTTGGTATCACCTCCTGCTCCTTGAAGAAACAAACTGCAATCCTGCCCCATGTATTCATCGAGTCGATCACAAGCCGGACCCGGATAATCCGCCGACAAACTCCATCCATTACAAGTTGACGGGTGACAAGAAACGGAAAAAAGTAAACATACCGCCTTGCCGGAAGCATCCTTCATCAAACATACCGGAAGGTTCTCACAAACTTCGCCTTCGAAAAAAGGAAGCCAGTCAACATTTCCGACCTCATTCGGACGGCGGCGACTCACTGGAGGCTCTGTCTTTCCCTGTCCTGTCCAAAGACTAACCTCTCTCGCCTCTCTTTTAGCTGAGCGGACACCGCGACAAACCGCACGTTCTATTTCCTGCATATACACAATATCCGGAAGACTAAAACCATTGAGGTGCCAAGTATCCACGCATGGGCCAACATGTGTATGCGATGTATTAAGTAAAATCTGACGAGGTTTGAGATCGAGCACCCGCCCAATGGAAGCTTTCAGCCACTCCGCATTATGCCGGGCAAAAAAGAGTAAATCGAAACCGATAATGACGGTTTCATCTTCTTCGTCCTCCAGATAGAGGATCCGGGCATATAGCTCATCATGAACCGACTCGGCTCCTTTCTCTTCATCCCTACTGGCAAAACCTGCCATTCGAGTCCCTACGCTAGGGGTTATCTTCTCTTTTGCAAATCCAGCTCGCATAGCACTTCTTTACTCCAATTAACTAACTTCATCGAAGTTAGATCTGACGTCGCTCAAATTGACAAGCGAAAAGGCCAAGAAAACCCCAAAAGAACAAGAGCAAAACCACTCTCTTTTTTATCCACTTAGATAGAGCGGATCGTAAGGGGTTTTTAATCCAAATACATCCACATGGGTAAATCGACCCACACAGATACACAAATCTCCTATCATATATTTTCGATACGAAACCATATTTTTTCGACAAAAAGGGCCCTTTTTCTATGATCTCAGCTAATGACTTATTTTTGTATTCACTTTCGTTTGACCCCCCAAAAAAACTTCCAATGGATAAGCGAAGTTATCCCTAAAAAAACAAGGAACCCAATCCATGCGACACTCTTACCAAAAAGTACTTTTTGACGAACAGTCCAACCCTAAGACTATTTTAAATTTTGGGATGTGGTCCTACCTCTCCCCGATGAACGGAATGGGCCCAAACGCCTGCGATCTAATTGTATCAGGCTTAAGAGAAGGCGTTCGCCATTATACCTTTGAAGGGAAAGGAGCTGATGGATCACCCCTCTATGGTGAAGGAAAAGAAATAGCTGGATTTGATGAATGGGCTCTAAATGTCATCCCCGTAAGATCTCCCAAAGGTGAACTGGCAGGTTTCCTTTATGAGAGTGGTCAATATTTCTGCTATGCAAAAGAAGGAAATCCCCCACGCCTGATCAGCGACCCCATCAATCTCGGAATATCCAGCCATCTACAGCTTCCAAATTTTGCACGGAATGTTTCTACCGGAACACTCTTCCATCGATCACCAGGTGCACCCGCCGAACTACTCATCACAGTTGTGAATTTCGAAAACTATTATCCAGGCGAATACGGTGTTTATGGAGGTCGTCTGGTCGGGATCGATCAATCCGGTAAAAACCTCGGCTATGATGCCGACGGCAAATGGATTGGCGGAAGGGGGGAAGCACATGTCTACCTCTTCCAATTGGGAACCGATCACAATTTTCCCCATCTAAAGTTTTGTGGTGAATTACAGGTCAATGGAACCCCGTTAGAGATCCTTGATCGAAGTGGCAGTACCGCCGTCAGCGATTTCGACAATGATGGAAATCTCGAGCTTGTCCTTCTAAACGAATGGCAATTTGAAGCATATCGTTTATCCTCAAAAATTGGCGATGTAAACTTGGCTAGCCTGGGACGAATCCAAGCAGAAGAAGGAGAGATGGATCTCAGAATTCAATTTCCATCACCAACCGCAATCACTCTACCTGATTCCGACTCCGCGGATTTGATCATGGGGTCCTTTAGTGGAGAAGTCTATTTTTCCAGCAATCTCAGTCGTGGTCCAGGAGACATTCGATTCTCTGAGCCAACCCCCGTTTATTGCCGAGATAAAGAAATGCAAGTCGGCTCCTTTTCTGTTCCCGCCTTCGGCGATTTAAACGGAAACGGCTTACTGGATATGGTCGTAGGCGTCGAAGATGGACGCGTCTACCATATCGAAAATGTCGGCACAAAAAAGGAGCCCAAATGGGGGAAATCGGAGACGTTAAAAGCCGGCGAAAAAAACATCCGTATCGTATCAGGGTATGGAGGTAATATACAGGGACTCGATGAGCGCCTTCACGGATATGCGTGTCCCTTCCTCTATGATTGGACAGGCAACGGCTTGCTGGATATGATCATGGGCAGTATTACAGGCTACTATCTTCTCTATCCGAACATAGGAACGAAAGAAAAACCTCTTTATGATAATCCCAAAACATTTACCCTTAATGACAAACCCTTCAGGGGAGAATGGAGAGTTCGGCCAGCTGTTGCAGATTTGGATGGAGACGGAGTCCCTGAACTAATCTTACTCGACACCCAGGGAATGGCCTCCAGCTATGCTCAATCCCCAGACGACCCACTCGAATTAAAACAAGGGGTCCGTTTAGTGGATACACTTGGACGATGGATTCGACTCGATAATATCAGCGGTGCCCAGGGGAGAGTTAAATTCTACCCCTGCGATTGGACTGGCAACGGAACTACCGACCTAATCGTTGGAACTCCTCAGAGCGCACCACTCCCCTCGCAAGCCAATAGCGGAATACCCAAAGGTGTTTCCACCTTTCTTTTACTAGAGAACGTAGGAACCAACACTAAGCCCGTCTTTATCAACCGCCCACTAAGTCGACCTGATGGAACACTCATCGACCTCGGTGGTCACAGCTGCGCTCCAGCCGTTGCGGATATCAACGGTGATGGAGAGCTGGAAATAATTGCCGGGAGCGAAACGGGCTTAATGGTCTATTTCCCAAGAGATGAATTCACTCCAAAAGCCTGAGCCTTATGTCTAAAAACAAATGCCTTTCATCCGGAAGTTTGTCACTGGGGTGCAACTACTGGGCTTCCCATTCAGGGACAAACATGTGGAAGAACTGGCAACCAGAAGTTATTCAAAAAGACTTTGAGCTATTGGTTGAAAACGGAATATCAGTCATTCGCATTTTCCCTCTCTGGCCGGATTTTCAGCCGCCTATTCCTCTCTTGTCCGGAGCAGGCTGCATTCGCGACTTCGCTGTCAAATATATAGAGGATGCCACAGAGCACCCTC
>JAESUN010000357.1 GCA_016763045.1 Opitutaceae bacterium
AAAAACCTTTTCTATCATGATCGCCTTTTCTTCGATAAGTTACTGGAAAAAATAACCAAAGCATTAATCGACTACCTAAAGATGCAGGTATCAGCAGGCGTCGATGCTATACAAATATTTGATTCATGGGGTGGAGCCATTCCCGGAAAAGATTACGAAGAAGCCTCTCTTAAATGGATACGAACGCTGATAGCTGAAGTGGGTTCAATCGTACCGATCATCCTCTACGCAAAGGGCACCTATCCTCAATTCCAAAGCCAAATCTCTTCTGGAGCAAAAGTGATCAGCCTCGATTGGACGGTCGATCTCAACCAAGCCAGAGTCGATGCACCTGATAATATAGCACTTCAGGGAAACATGGATCCGGCTATCATGAATACGACACCGGCAAACGTCGAACGAGAGGCCACAAAAATCCTCGAACAAATGAAAGGAAAACCAGGCCATATATTCAACCTCGGCCACGGCATCCAACCGACTGCAACAGTCGAATGCATGGAGACACTTGTTGCAACCGTCACCAATTTTTCATGAGCACAAACCTATCAGTCAATCTCGACCTCATTCGTAAATACAATGTAGCAGGCCCTCGCTATACCTCTTACCCGACGGCTTTACAGTTTACCGAGGAATTCGACCGAAAAGACATCGAAACGCAGATAGACGAAAATAACAAAGAAGCAACGCCCCTATCCCTCTATTTTCACCTTCCTTTTTGCGAAACACTTTGTTGGTTCTGTGGCTGCACCACCGTCATCAGTTCCGATCATTCTCGGACAGATCCTTATTTGGATCATTTGGAAAAAGAAATGCAGATAACCTCTCCTCTCATCAATAAGGAGAGAGAAGTCATACAGATGCATTTTGGAGGAGGTTCCCCCAACTACCTTTCCCCCGCTCAAATCCGGCGCCTAGGAAAAAACATTCATGAGAATTTTCATTTTGCTCCAGATGCAGAACTGAGCGTCGAGCTCGATCCAAGACGACTCACAAAAGATCATATCGATGCCTTTAATGAAATGGGAATCAATCGAGCCTCGATTGGTATCCAGGATTTCAATCCAAAAGTGCAGGAAGCAGTCAATCGCATCCAACCCAAAGAAGTCTCTGATCAAGCCATCGCATGGATTCGTGAAGCAGGCTATCAGTCGCTCAACATCGATCTGATCTACGGCCTTCCTTACCAAACAGCCGAGAGCTTCCAGGAAACACTCAACCTCGCATTGGAATCAAAACCAGATCGATTCGCCATCTTCAGCTACGCTCACGTCCCTTGGATGAAACCCGCGCAAAAGCTCTTTAAAGTTTTGCCTGATCCCGAGACAAAACTGGAAATGCTCAAGCGAACAATCGAAACACTCACCTCCAATGGATACACCTATATAGGGATGGACCATTTCGCGAGAGAAGATGACGAGCTCGCTATCGCCCAACGAAAGAAGACACTGCAACGGAATTTCCAAGGCTACAGCACTAGGGGTGGCGCTGATATTTACGGATTTGGCATGTCCTCTATTTCGCAAACAAACGCACATTATCGGCAAAACCATAAGACCTTGCCAAGCTACTATGCGGCAATCGAGAAAGGAGAACTTCCTATCTCAAAAATATGCACTCTCACTACGGATGACTTTATTCGAAGAGAAACCATCATGCGGCTCATGTGCGACCTGGAGCTCAATTACCAAAATCTTTCCCATCTCCTTAAAATCGATTTCAAAGATTACTTCAGCAACGAAATCGCCTCCTTCGAAAACGAAGAAGCTGATGGACTCATCACTAGCAATAGCGAAGGAATAACCGTCACAGACAATGGACGGTTGTTAATACGAAATCTAGCGATGCGCTTTGATGCTTATCTCAACTCTTCCGAAAATCGCTTTTCTCGAACGATTTAAAGATCCTATAGAAGCATGAAAGAAGTAGCCATCATTGGTGCCGGTATCACGGGATTAACCGCTGCTTGGAAAATGCAGCAGGCAGGTATTTCGGTTCGGGTTTTCGAAAAGAGAGATCAACCTGGCGGATCCATTCGCACCGTTGAAGAAGAAGGCTATTTGATCGAGGAAGGTCCCAACACTCTTCAACTTTCCACTCAAAAACACGAAAACTTCTTAAAAGACCTCAAACTGGAAAATGAGCTAGTCTCCGCCTCCCCAAAGGCAAAAAACCGCTTCTTGGTCAGAAATAAAACTCCTCTGGCAGCTCCCCTCTCTCCACTGCAATTTCTTAAAACGCCTCTTTTCAGCAAAAAGGCCAAATGCCGGCTTCTCATGGAGCCTTTCATTCCTAGGCACCGTGATGACACAGAAGAATCTCTGGCTGACTTCGTCCGGAGACGCTTGGGACACGAAGTCCTCGACTATGCCATCAACCCCTTCGTAGGAGGAATCTATGCCGGTAACCCCGAAAAGCTTTCTCTAAAATACGCCTTTCCAAAACTCTATCAACTAGAGAAAAACCACCGTTCTCTCATTTTAGGATCGATCAAGTTATATCGAAAGAAAAAGCGCGAAAGGACCTTATACAAAACCCGCTCCATTTCCTTCCAATCAGGCTTACAAGCTCTCCCCACTGCTATTGCACGAGATCTCGGTGAACAAATAACTCTCCGAGCAAATGTTCAGAAAATCGCACGTTCTGAAAAATGGAAAATATCATGGTCAGACCACAATGGAGAGATCCATGAGGACTGCTTTGATGCCGTCATCTCAGCGGTAACAGCCACTTCGCTACCTTTTTTAGATTTCGGAACAGTATCCCCTAACCCCTTCAAAAATCTCTCCGAAATCGTCCATCCTCCCGTCGCATCCATCGCCATGGGATTTCGTAAGAAAGACATTCCCCATGATTTGGATGGATTCGGAATGCTCGTGCCTTCCAGCGAACCGTTTCAGATATTAGGAACTCTCTTCAATTCTTCTTTATTTCCTCATCGAGCACCTAAGGATCATACCCTACTAACAACTTTTGTTGGAGGAACTCGAACTCCCGAAAACGCTCAGCTTTCACCAGAGGAGCTCCAAAATCTAGTCATGAAGGATCTTTCAGTTCTCCTTGGAATTAAATCACAGCCTGTTTTTCAGCATACAACTCTCTGGCCCCAAGCCATCCCCCAATATCAAATTGGTCACGGTCAACACATTGCAACAATACAGGCGTTTGAGAAAGAAAACCCCGGGTTTTTCATCGGTGGAAATGGACGAGACGGGATCTCTCTGTCTCATTGTATTGATGCTGGTGAGCGATTGTCTCAAGAAACTCTTCAATTCTTAAAGCAATAATCCTCAGTAATCTCCTCATTTGACATTTCCCCTGTCAAAGATCACCTCCTAAAGGTTTATGGGCACAAAAGCAGTCTTACTGGTAAACTTAGGATCTCCTGAATCAACTTCGATTAAGGATGTTAAGGCATATCTGAAGGAGTTTCTTTCCGATGACCGTGTCTTCGACCTCCCCAAGCCCCTACAACAACTAGTGCTCAGGTGCTTTATTCTACCCTTTCGTCCTAAAAAAGCAGCCCATGCCTACGAGCAGATTTGGCAGGCTGATGGTTCTCCTCTCCTCAGTATCAGTCGAAACCTTCGACAGATACTTTCCGAAGAAATTGATGCACCCATTTATTTGGCAATGCGCTATGGAAAGCCCTCGCTCCATGAGATCCTTACCCAAATAGCAAAAGATGGCCACACCGATCTCTTATTGATCCCGCTTTACCCTCATTACGCCATGTCCAGTTATGAAACGGTCACGGCTAAAGTCTTCGAAATTCTAAAACAAGAACAACTCTCCCTATCCCTTTCCATTTTACCTCCTTTTTATGCTGATCCCGGTTACATTTCAGCCCATTACCAAAGCGCAAAACCCTTTTTAGACAAAGGGTTTGATCACATCCTCTTCAGCTACCATGGACTTCCCGTCCGCCATATGCGCAAAGCCGACTCTTCAAAGTCCCATTGCACCATAGCTCCCAACTGCTGCACCACAGCCTCACCCGTTCATGCGACCTGCTATAAAGCACAAACAGGTCAAACCACAAAAGCTTTTGTCGAACTAGCGCAGATTCCACCTGAAAAATACTCCATCTCTTATCAATCACGTCTGGCGGGAGAACAATGGATAACACCTTTCACCGATCACGAACTCATTCGATTCGGAAAAAAAGGCATACGCTTGCTCGTTATCACACCTGCTTTCGTTTCCGACTGCCTCGAAACATTGGAAGAAATTGCGATGGCTGGCCGTCAATCATTTCTCGATTCCGGTGGTAAGTCCTTTCAACATATCCCCTGCTTGAACGAACATCCTGAGTGGATCCAATTCCTCAAAAATAAAATCACGAACGATTCAGATCAAAGAGATTAAAAATCTCTTTCAAACTAAATTTCAAAAAGAAGGTCCCCACAAAGGAACCTTAGGGATTTTTCCTTGTCGCAAACCAGATGCAAGGGATGGAAACCATAAAATGGATTCAACGCTTTCAAGAAATTTTAGCTATTGATTCCTGGATTAGCATGCTGAAATTCAGACTACAAACGATATTCAGCCTAGGGAAGAAAGAGTCTGATCTCGATTTGGAAATGCGCTTTCACTTGGAAAATCTGATTTTAGAGAATCTAAAAAAAGGCATCAAAATCGAACAAGCTCGAAATGAAGCCTTGCAAATATTTGGACAGGTCGAAGAGCACAAAACACAGTGTCGTAATACGTGGTAGAGGGTTCCTCTTTTTCAAATACAAGAAAAACACCCGGCTTTACAGCACTCCTTACCCGGGGATTCCCTCGGCTAGTCACCGGCTTCCATCTCTCTGAATGCCGCTTCAATATTCGCTTGAAATGCGCCGGCCCAGCCACCGGAAAATTCAGAAAATTGATCAAGCCTCTGGCGCTCTTTCATTTCATCCAGGGACTTACCCGCAGCTCTATCTACGTCAACAGTTTCCCATAAAGCAGATAAATAATCACGCATCAGCAGGATATCATTCCGAGTCCCGGTCACACCAAACCCCTCCTTCCCGTGGCCATAGATATAAATCGCATCTGCTGGATATTCTTTAGAAGCTTCCTCCAAAACCGAGATCCATCCCGGAATGGTCCCTTCTCCTTTTAAATCAATAAAAGGATAGAGGCGGTTAAAAACCAAGTCTCCCATATGAACCACATTGGCTCTTTCAAAGTGGACAATCGCATCACCTCCAGTATGACCTGCGCCAAAGTGTCTGGCTGTCACTCTTTCGGTATGTAATCTCATACTCCAGTGCTGTTTAAACAGCCGATCAGGATAAATCAGATCAGCCCCCGTCCCTCCATTGCCATTATGTTCTTTTTGCAAACGTGGGACATTTTCATTCGCAACAATATTTTT
>JAESUN010000358.1 GCA_016763045.1 Opitutaceae bacterium
ATCGTTCTTAAGGCCAGAGAGTTGGGTTTGGCAGGCGCCACTGTATTAAGAGGAATGATGGGCTTTGGGGCGAGTAGCCGATTGCACACGTCCAAAATATTGCGACTGTCGAATGATCTCCCCCTTGTTATAGAGATTGTGGATAGTGAGGAAAAAATCTCCCTCTTGCTGCCTTTTTTAGATGAAGTGGTGGAAGACGGAATGACAACCCTGGAGGATATCAAAGTTCTCAATTATAAAGGACGTCACCTCACCTCAGATGCATGATTTATGGGAGGACTAGAAGGATCGCCTAGGGGTCTCTTTGCGAAGAGGAAGGAAGAAAAATCGGCTAACTATTTTCTAAACTAGCTGAGGTTTAACGAATGGCAGCATAGACTTGCAGTCCTTTGGGGTTGTTCTCGGGAAAATTTGTACGAATAAGCAGAGGGGATTGATCTCTCTTAGAGGTGTCCTTAGGGGTGATGATCAGATCAAAAATATTGGGATCATCGGTTGGGGTTAAATCGCTTGAAAAAATTGAACTATCGTTTCGGACAGAAATAGGTCGGATCATTTCTGAATCAAGAACAGTCAGCTTGATTGTTTTGGATGTTGGTTGTTCTCCTTTTTTCCAATAGACGAAAAAGGGGGTAGCTTTGATCAATTGAGGGATATCGACTTCGAGCTGAAGGCGGGTGGTTTTTTCACGGTTTTCGTCTGTCACAACTGTAATGGTTTTAAGTTGCTTTCCACTCCGTGCGCCAAAGCTAAAAAGTGCTTTGATTTGGCCCTCTTCTCCCGGCGCAAAAACCTTCTTATCTAGTTCTGGAACTGTACAGCCACAACTGGATTTCACTAAAAGAACTGTGACGGTATGATCACTCTCGTTGGTGAAGTGAAACAGTGCTTCTGCTTTATCATCAGCGGGCTGAGCTTGGATGAAGATGTTCTTTTGTTCGAATGTCAGCCCATGAAGCTGGGCCGCAAAGATGGTTCCGAAAAGGAGAACACGTAAGTATAGCATTCTTTTCTTTTAGGAGCTCTAGCTATTAAGGCAACCAGGGAATGCAGTTATCAAAAAGGCCGGATCGTAATAAACGAATCCGGCTCTTAAAATACGTAAGAGGAGAAGTTTTTATATCTTATCGATGATCTTGTCGGCTAGTCCGTATTCAATAGCTTCTGCTGCATTGAGCGTAAAGTTACGGTCCGTGTCTTCGATGATTTTTTCTAAAGGCTGCCCGGAAGCACTTGAAAGAATGTGATTCATCTCTTCACGGGTTCGTTCCATTTCCTGAGCCCAAATGTGGATATCTACAGCTGGTGCTACCATCTGCCCATTGACGAGTGGCTGGTGAATAAGGACGTGAGCGTGGGGATAAAGATAACGGTTCCCCTTTTCTGCTGCGGAAAGGAGGATAGAGCCCATGCTGGCTGCCATTCCTGTTACCACTACAGTTACAGTTGAACTAATGAGCTTGATGGTATCGTAAATGGCCATTCCTGACGTCACAACTCCACCAGGGGTATCGATATAAAAGGTAATGGGTTGACCGGGATCAATTGCTTCAAGATAGAGCAATTTTTCGACGAGATCTTTTGCGGACTTATCATTGACCTCTCCCCAAAGAAAAACTTTCCGTTGGTCGAGGAACTTCTTTTGCATTAAGGAGCCAACCGATGTTGTTTGTCCGTTATTCTGGTTGTCTGTTTCTGGCATAGGTAATCAGATAAAATTGTTTTTTATAAATCCAAGGGAGCAGAAATGTCTCAGAAGACAAGCCTTGAATATCTATTTTGAGAGCGTTTTAACATCCAATTAAGCACTGGAGGAGGAGTCTTCTTGAGAGGGGGACTTATATCAGGCCCAGGGTCATTTTACCTGCTTCGCTGATCATCTCTTGTGTCCACGGTGGATCCCAAACCAAATTGACTTCTGCACTTTTGAGCCCGGGAACCAGTAAAACCTTGGTTTTTGCATCTTCAGCGATGGCTGGCCCCATACCACATCCAGGTGCAGTTAAGGTCATCTGAATTTCACTATGAAAACCTTTGTCAGGAATATCTTTTACTTCGAGGGAGTAAACTAATCCAAGGTCCACAATGTTTACCGGAATTTCAGGATCATAAACATTACGTAGTTGATCCCAAATAGCGGCCTCATCTGGAGGTCCTGCGTGATCCTCTTTTGAGTTGGACTGTTCTAAATTTTCTAAAAAAGAAGGATCTAAGCCTAATGCTTCAGTCTGGTTGCCTTCGATTCGAGCAAGTCCAGAATCAGTCATGACGGTGAAGCTACCTCCGAGCGTTTGTGTTATATAAACACGACTTCCTTCTTTAAGAACAACAGGGTCGCCACTGGGTATTTGAACTGCAGGGCAATCTTGAGTCAGTATACATTCTTTGGAATCAGACATTGCTTAAGCCTTATTATTTACTCTGTAATTTAGTTTGAATGAGCTCACGCATATAATCAGCGAGTTCGTTATCACTTAATTTTAAAATGATTTCTTCGAAAAATCCAAAAACAAGAAGCTCTCTGGCCTTGTGCGGTTTGATTCCTCTGGCCAGCATGTAGAATAATTGGTCTTTATCCATGTTGCCCGTAGTTGCTCCATGGCTACACTTAACATCGTCAGCCTTGATCTCGAGGCCTGGTAGCGCATTTGCCTCTGCCTCTTCGCTTAGCAGGAGGTTTCGGTTGGTCTGATAGGCGTCTGTTTTTTGTGCTTCTTTAGCGACCTTAATGAGCCCTGAAAAAATCGTTTTTGATTTTTTCAGCAGCGCATTTTTATAGAGAAGATTGGAGGTGGTGTGTGGGGATTGATGTAACTGAAGGGTTCGTTGATCAATTTCTTGATCATTATCTGCTACGGATAGAGATAGCATTTCAATGTGTGAGCCTTCGCCCTTTAGAACGCTTTGGTTTTCGGAGCGTAAGTGCTGACACCCTAGATTTACACTTAAAGAATTAACCGTTGCATCCTTCTCCGTGATGATGGAGTTGATATGAATTCCTAACGTTTTTGTCCCCCAGTTTTGAAGTGATCTATAGGTAACAGTGGCGTTTGCCGCGGCAAAAATATGATTAAAGGCACAGATGAAATTTTTCTGTGATTCGCTCTTTGCATTAAAGGTATCGATGAGGGTTACGTTCGAGGATTCTTCTGCGATAACGAGAGTATGTGGGAAGAGTGCCGTTTTTTCTGAGAGGGCCCAATGATTTGCGATGAAGGGACGTTCGATCGTAATCCCTTTGGGAACATAGAGGAGATATCCATCTGAGACGAAGGAGGAGTGAAGAGCCGCAAATTTTTCCGAACCAAGATGTGGGTCTTGGCTCATGAAATATTTTTTGAGTATTTCACTATGATTCTGGAGAGCTTCTGACAACGGTTCCCAAATAACACCTTTCGCTTTCAGGTCATCATTGATGGGTTCCATCGAGACAGGATGGTTGTCCGCAAAGATGATTTGTCCTGAGGGTTGTGAGATAATGTCAGATTTCTCAATAAGCTCTTGTAGATCAGTTGGCTTTTCTGATCGAGTGAAGTCATATTCGTCAAGCGAGAGAGAACTGATGTTAGCAAAGCGCCAATTTTCATTTTTGCGGGTAGGCATAGGCAATGATTGAAAAGCTTCGAATGCTTTTGCTTTCATGTCTTGCCACCAGCTGGGTGTATCTCGGAACGTTTCGATTTGTTGCGCGAAGTTTTCGGCAATCTCGTTCTGTTCAGTTTGGGTTGTTTCAGTAAGTGTGTTCAATGGAAAAAGGGAATGAGTTTCGGGTTTCTATCTCCGAAAGAGTTTTAAAAGAGGGGAGATAGATTTATTAACCGACGGAACCTTCCATTTCCATATCGATAAGCCGTTTAAGTTCTACGCTGTATTCCATGGGGAATTGTCTTGTGAGGTCATTCACAAATCCATTCACACTCAGGCTCATCGCTTCTCCTTCTGTTAGGCCGCGTTGTTGCATGTAGAATATTTGTTCGGCACTTACTTTTGATACCGAAGCTTCGTGTTGGACGGAGTTCTTATTTCCTCGCACAGTGATCGATGGATAGGTGTCTGTGCGAGAACTGCTGTTAATCAGCAGAGCATCACATTCTGTATTGTTTTTGCAGCCTTTCAGGTGCTTGGGCATATGAACCATTCCACGGTAAGTGGAACGGCCAGAACCGACTGAGATAGACTTGGCGATGATGTTACTGGTTGTTTCATCTGCTGCATGGATCATCTTGGCGCCCGTATCCTGATGCTGTCCATCATTCGCGAGGGCGATAGAGAGGACTTCTCCTCTCGCTTTACGTCCTTTGAGAATAACACCTGGATATTTCATTGTGAGGCGTGATCCAATGTTACAGTCAATCCACTTGACCGTTGCTTCTTCGTGGGCGATAGCTCGTTTTGTGACGAGGTTGAAGACGTTCGCAGACCAGTTTTGAACGGTAATATATTCGATCTTGGCACCTTTGAGCGCGACGAGTTCAACAACTGCACTGTGCAGGGTTGCCGTATCAAATTTTGGAGCGGTGCAGCCTTCCATGTAGGTGACTTCGGAGCCTTCGTCCGCAATAATCAGGGTTCTCTCGAATTGCCCGAAGTTTTCTGCGTTGATCCTGAAGTAGGCTTGTAGGGGATGACTGACTTTTACGCCCGGAGGTATGTAGATAAAGGAACCTCCAGAAAAGGCAGCACTATTTAAAGCAGAGAACTTATTATCTCCTGTTGGGATGACTTTACCGAACCATTTCCGAAAGATTTCCGGATGTTTCATAAGAGCTTCTGTACTTCCCATGAAAATAACTCCCTGTTTTCCAACGGCTTCCTTTATGTTGGAATAGGCGGCTTCACTGTCGAACTGAGCTTCAACACCTGCGAGGAATTTACGCTCGTTTTCCGGAATGCCGAGTCGATCAAAGGTTTCCTTAATATCGTCAGGAACGTCATCCCAAGAGCGTTTTGGCGTTTGGCCAGAGGCTAGATAGTAACGGATCTTATCGAAATTAATGGTCTCCAGATCCTTGGATGCCCAGTGGGTCGGTAGAGGCTTGTTATAAAAAGTCCTAAGGGCGTTCTTTCGAAAATCTCGAATCCATTGCTCCTCATTCTTGACGTCCGAAATATAGTCAAGGACTCCTTCATTTATCCCCACGCCTGCGTCGAAGGCATGTTTCTCCGGCATCTGGAAATTTCCTTTATCCTGATCGATGTTAATGGCTTGTGGTTCTGTGATCATCTTATCTGGTTTCCTTTTCTACAGTCTTTGATTGTTGTGGCTCAGCAGGCATTGGCGGTCGCCAACTCTTTTACCCAATCGTAGCCTTTGGCTTCGAGCTCGAGAGCGAGCTCTTTGCCGCCACTTTTGACGATACGGCCATCCCACATGACGTGGACTTTATCAGGGATGATGTAATCAAGCAGTCTTTGGTAATGGGTGATCAAAAGAATACCCAGGTTTTCACCCTTCAGTGTGTTGACACCGTGTGCGACGACCTTGAGCGCATCGATATCCAGACCTGAGTCGGTCTCATCGAGAATGGCATAGGAAGGATTGAGCATCGCGAGTTGAAGGATTTCGCATCTTTTTTTCTCTCCTCCTGAGAATCCTTCATTCACAGAGCGGGATGTGAATGTCCGATCGATTTTCAGTAGGTCCATCTGCTGGTAAAGGTTTTTGTAGTATTCTGTCGCAACAAAATCGTCGTCTTCACCTAGACGAGCTTGAACGGCAGCTCGAATGAAATTGGCAATACTTACACCAGGAATTTCATTGGGATACTGGAAGGCTAAGAAAAGACCGAGACGGGAAATCTCATCAGGTTCCAAATCGAGTATGGATTGCCCATCTAAAAGAGCTTCTCCTGAATTAACAGTGTAGTCTGGATGACCCGCAAGGGCTTTAGCGAGAGTACTCTTCCCTGTACCATTGGGTCCCATGAGGGCATGGACTTCCCCTTTGGGAACAGCCAAGGAGAAATCATTGAGAATTGATTTCTCGCCTATGGAGACGTTTAAGTTTTTTATTTCGAGTTGGCTCATTATTAAAAAGTATTGGGTGCTTGTCTTTGATTTAAGTCACGGGATTACAGCTGCCTCGAAAGTTGATCTCGATGTTGCGAGCATCGTAGCCTTCGGGCAGTATTTTCATCAGTTGATGGATGATGCTCTTGTCCATACTTACATCATAGATCCGGCCGGAGGAATCGTCGTGAAAGTGTGCGTGTTCGTTTAGATTGGGGCAGTAGCGGGTTGATTCTCGATCAAAGTTCACTTGTCTCACCAGATGGCATTGCACGAGGGTTTCTAGACAGTTGTAGACTGTTGCCAGTGAAATTCCTGCCATTTTGGAACGAACACGGGCATGAACTTCATCTGCAGTGGGATGATCTCTCTTTTCCAGTATAGCATCGTAGACCACCTCGCGCTGTCGAGTTGAGCGCATTCCTTCTTCTGTTAGCTTCTGATTGAGGGTCTCGTGGGCCTGGGCGATTGAGGTATTCATATCACCATTAACTAATTGGAATAATTCTAAATATCAACTAGAAATTAGAATAATTCCAATTAGAGGCACTAAATTCTTTTATAAGTATATCGTAACCTATTGTAGGTTAAATTCTTATAAAAAATTACTCATTTCCAGCCAGCCAACGTTCTGCTTCAATAGCGGCTTGGCAACCCATACCTGCTGCGGTAATAGCTTGTCGATAGACGTGATCAGCACAGTCACCTGAGACATAAACTCCCGAAATATTGGTGCGAACCTGACTCCCTGCTTCAGGGAGAAAGTAACCTTCTTCATCTACGGTGATGTACTCCGAGAATGGTTTAGTATTGGGTGTGTGTCCAATAGCTACGAAAATACCTTTGCAGAGGATTTCTTTGAATTCGTTTGTTTTAATGTTTTGGACAATCACTCCGGAAACGGATTTTTCGGCGACACCATTTATTTCGGTAAGGACAGAGTCCCAACACATTTCAATTTTTGGGTGTGCCAGGGTCCGGTCACTCATTATTTTAGAAGCGCGGAGTTCATCCCGTCGATGGATGAGAGTTACTTTTGAGCAAAAACGAGTGAGAAAAAGAGCTTCTTCACAAGCAGAGTCACCACCACCGATAACGACGACATCCATATCTCGATAGAAAGCACCATCGCAGGTAGCACAGGTGGTCACGCCTCCTCCACCAAAGAGTTCTTTTTCGCCGGGAGTACCTGTCAGTCTGGGCGAAGCTCCGGTTGAAATGATGACCGATTTTGCGCGATATGTTTTATCGCCTGCTTTCAGTGTATAAGGAGAGGACGAAAAATCGACAGAGTCGATTAGTCCTTGTTCAAAGCGGGTTCCAAAATGTGTAGCTTGTTTCCGTAGGTTGTCCATGAGCAGAAAACCGTCGATGCCTTCGGGGAATCCGGGAAAATTTTCAGCTTCTGAAGTTGTCGTCAACTGCCCTCCGGGAAGGTTTCCTTCAATAACCAAAGGGTTCAGGTTTGCTCGGCTGGTATAGATGGCAGCAGTGAGCCCTGAACAGCCAGTTCCTATAATAATGACATCTTCAACTCGGTCTTCTGTACTACTCATTGGTTTATCCATGATAAATATTGCTTAGAAGTGAAGCCATTCTTGAGAAAATTGATAGGAAAGTTGTATTTGCCAGTTGCCGGACTGAAAAAGGAGCTCAATGAATGAGGCCGTGAACAGACTGATTGATACACATACCCACTTAGATTGCTTCTATCGTAAAGGGGATTTTGAGTCCATTTTATCAGAGGCTCGGGGAGAGGGTGTCGAAAAGATGATAACGATTGGGACCGATCCGGAGGATTGGGCTCTGTATCGTAAGCTTTCGTCTGATTATCCAGAAGTCATTCGATATTCGGTTGGGTTACATCCATGTTCTGTGGAGGAGACGTGGGAAGAGGCAGTTGCTCAGATCGATTCGTATCAGGAAGCTCTCGGCCTGGTCGCTCTCGGCGAGATTGGCTTAGATCGGTTTCACTTGCCACAAAAGGACGCCGAAAAGGCGGAGAGAGTTTTTGCGTGTCAAAAGGGAGCTTTTAAAGCTCAACTGGGGATTGCCAGGAAGTGGGGAACTCCAGTCGTGATTCACTCAAGGGGGGCTTTTGATGAAACGGTTGCGATGATTGACGCCTCTGGAGTGGATTGGGGAAAAGTCGTCTTTCATTGTTTTTCTGAGGGTCCGGATAAGATTCAAAAATTGAATGAAAGGGGTGGACGAGGCTCTTTTACTGGTATCATCACTTACAAGAATGCCGAAGAGGTGCGACAGGCTGCTTTAGCCCAAGGACTAGAGATGTTTATGATCGAGACAGATGCTCCTTATCTCGCGCCTGTACCGCATCGAGGGAAACAGAATAAACCTGCTTTTGTTCGACACACGGCAGAGTTTAGTTCGGAAGTCTTTGGTACGAGCTTTGCGGAGTTGGCTTGTGTGAGCACTCGTAATGCAATAGATTTTTTCGGACTTGAATGAGCTTTTTCAAAAGGCTCTGGAGTTTTCTGATATAAGCTGTACTCAATGAAAAATCTAGGTATCCGATCTTGAGGGAGTAAGGATTTCGAGCTTCAGCCAGAAAAGAAAGAGCACTAGGCCAGAGAAGAGAAAGACGGGCCATTTTTTGAGAAATTTATTGGTGAGCCAAGAGTAGAGTCCCATTTCGACGGGTTCTGTAAAAGCGATCCCATTTTTTTTGGCTGAACTATATGCGGAAATGATGTAAGTAGAAGTGGGTACAAATGCGTTTACATTTTTCCACCGAAGGCCAGGCGATTGCTGCAACAGAGGGAAGCTCTTTTGGTCGCTTTGAATTTCGATGAGTGAGAATGATTCGGGCTGTTCAAATTGAAAATTTCCGACGACTTTGAATGTGATAATCGGCAAAACCCCTCGTGGGATTGGTTTGCTGACAAAAGAGGCGGGGAACTCATTTTTAGAGGTTTTTAAGGAGCTCCATTTTGAAAGTGATTCTTTGTTGATCGATAGTGAATCAATGGGTTTATCATTCTGGATGAATCCATTGGATTTCAGGACATCTTTTTCAATGTGAAGTGGTTGGCGAATACTGGCGGGGAGTAAGGATCGAATCGCTTCATTTTCTAGAAGTGATCCCAGTCTGTCAGCATGGTGATAAGGGATGTGGTTTTTGGGTTTGTCTTTGAGCGTTTCGATATTGCCCGACTGAATGAAGGCTTTCAGATTTTTTTCTGTGCTGTATGCTGGGTTATGAGGTTAGGCCCATTCTGCTCTACAAATGAAGAATATTTTCCGTGGATTCCAAAGGAGAAAGGTAGAACCCAGATAAGGAGGATTGCCAGTTTGATCAGGTTGTTTTTGA
>JAESUN010000359.1 GCA_016763045.1 Opitutaceae bacterium
ATCTCTTCGCATCCTGTTAAGAGAAGGTCCTTCTCAAGCTTAAGCAACGTTGTAGGCCAAGAAGAATCCTGATCCATCCACTTCAAATACTGCCTTAAACGATGAATAGGCTGATTCGCAGGCCGACTTCCTTGCTTTTTCCAACAAGCCTCTCCTATTCGTAATAATTCTTCCAGTGTAGGACTCTTTTCCCGCCATTTAGCTAGTGGGTAATGCGACGCAATCGTCAGCATTCCGATTCGATTCCTCCGAAAACCCATTACCTCCAATGCCGATTGATGGCTGGCTTCTTCCCAGCCTAACCGGAAAACCCTGATCTTCGAAAACCGAATTTTGTCCATCCACCGACGACGTGCCCCCTTTAAAAGAAGTAACCGACGTTCAGACAGAGGCTTTGATAACAGGAATTCAACTAACTCGAACTCAGTATATCCACAAAGATCTAAAAGAGCATCATCCGAGGCATATTCTTCCAGATCATGCCACAGTAAATCGAGTAAAACCAACGTCGCAAAGCCTTTCCCCTCTTTCGCCATCATTTCCAATATCCTCTTCTCAGGCGGAAAAAGAACCACATGAAGAATAACCCTATCATATGCCCTATTCCTTGAATGCTGATGCTTTAGCCAATCTTCGGCTCTAAAATGGACTTCCACATCACCTTCCAGAAGATCCCCATTCAATCGAAGACGAGCATTTTTAAAATCAGGCCCTTCCAAACGATTCCAATCTCCTGGAAAGAGAACTTCTATGGAGTTTCCATCCAGCGTGACTGCCTGAACCAGGTTTAAATCACCCCTCAGCCAAATCTTCTGTAGCACCCGTTCGCTCACTTGAAAGGAGCCATAAAGCCCCTGAAACTCTCCCACCTCCCATTCCATGCACCTAAGCTAAAGATTTCATGCTAAAACTCAATGCCATTCCTCCACTCCAGATTTGCCTTATTACTTATTTTGCGCACTTTTTCAGTCTGTCGTACCCGACACCGCTTAATCCAATGATCTAATTCCCTGGGAGACATCGTGGCTCCTCCAGATGCCTCCACGGCTAATCTCTCTTGATTATCCTGTGTCACCACCAAAAAGCTCCCTGGATCCTTCGCCTGTCCGACCATCTGCTCTATCAGATCATCCGCAGTCATTCCTGCAGGTGTGTACAAGAGAGAAAAGGTGAGCAACTCCGATGGGCGCTCCACCGTTATCTGCTCTCCCTTCCCATCAAAAACCAAACTCACCCTAATCTCTTCACAATCGTGTATCACTTGCATCACTTCAGAGAGACGGGCAATCACGACATCCACTCCTCCTGATGCTTTCTTTGATGAAAGCCATTTCCAAGCATGGATAACATTATACCCACCTACTAAAAGGTGGCACTGAAAAGCTTTAGAAATTTTATCGGTCAATGGTAGAGATCAAAAGATTGCATTCGATCAAGCCTCAAGCTTGATTTCTAAACAAAAAAGGAGCCTACCCTTTTCTCTCCTTTTTGACACTTCTAAAATGAGCCTTCTATGAAAATCGCAATCATCGGCACCGGAAATGTGGCCCAATCAAATTACCTACCCTTTTTGTCAAAACAAGAAGGTATCGAACTCATCTATTATTCACGCACTGAACAAAAATCACAAGATTGCGCTAATCGTTTTGGAGGCACGGTCATTACTTCTCTTAAAGAGCTCGTTTTTCATGAGCCCGACAGTATTTTCATTCTAACTCGGGAAATGCAAAGAGCTCAGGTTCTTCAGCAACTGCTCCCCCTCCAGCCGAAACGAATCTTCTGCGAAAAACCATTGATCGCTGCTATTTCGCAATCACAAGTAAACGAAAACGATTACTACCATGCGTACGCATTGATTAAAGCGGCCCGAGAAAAAAACATCGAAATGGCCATGATGTTCAATTACCGAACCTTTGATCAGGTTCAAAAAGCACAGAAAATCGTAGTCGATCGCAATTTCGGCCCACTTCAACAAATCAGCGTTGTCACTCATTACAATTGCTGGAGCCACTGTATTGACCTCCTTCTCGAATTTGCAGGACCCGTTGAAACTATCTTTGCGATGTCTGGCTCCATTTCATATGACACGGGAGAAATGAAGGATAAAGATGTCTCCGCAACCATGCGATTTAAATCAGGAGCCGTCGGATCCCTCATCGGGACATATGGGACTGCGAACAAGGCGCCTCTCTATCACATCCAAATGAACTTCCAGAAAGGCTCCCTGCATCTACGGGATCTTGATGGCCAACTGACGATCTCTGATGACAACAATCCAGATGACGAAGATTACCCTTTGAATAAGGATTGGTCTCGCGACAAACAATACGACGCCTCCTTTCAAAAAGCGATCAGCGCCTATCTGCAAAGTATCCGAACCAAGCAACCGCCTCCAGTTCCCATAGAAGCTGGCTTGCGCGAACTCCTCTTTGAGGCAGCGCTTCGAAAGTCATTGACTCTAAATACTCCCATTCAGGTCACCCACGATCTCAGTATTCAGATGGCTTCTTCCTAAAAAAAAGCCTGACTTCCTTAAGAAGAAGTCAGGCCAAAAATGGCGGAAGGGGAGGGATTCGAACCCCCGAGACCTTTCGGCCTAACGGTTTTCAAGACCGCCGCGATCGACCACTCTGCCACCCTTCCGATAGAGTAGGCCCGAGACTGTAGGGCTCATATCAATAAAAACAAGAACGAATCTTCAATTCATTAAAGGATTTTTCTTGGAACATTCTTAGATCGCTAGTTCCTCCAAGCAAACCCTCGTCACCCCCAGTGTTTATAGAGGAAGTCCCCCAAGAAACGACAAAAGAACTGAGGGGCATTGCGAAAAATCCCTCCAATCAATCTCTTTGTAAGGAGATGTCCGATTCTAGACTCTGACCTTGGCGAATCAGACAATATACAAACAGGTAAATCTTCCTCAATCGTGCCCCATTTATTTTTATAGGTGACCAATCCGGTGTTATCCGGACAAGTTCTACCAAAACTAAATTCTTTAAAGCCCTCCTTACTTGCTAGCTTTACAGCAGTCCAATACAAGAGCTGCATTACTCCCTGATTCTTTGTCCCTTCAACATCAGCAGCATTCTCTAAATGAAAAACACCTTGTCCCTTGAGAGCCAAAACACCTCCAAGAATTTC
>JAESUN010000360.1 GCA_016763045.1 Opitutaceae bacterium
ACCTTCCCAATCCATTGTGAATCCAAGAGTGCTGGTATAAAATTCGATACTGTTTTTCAGGTTTTTGACAGGTAAGACGGGGATGGTGCATTCAACTTTCTTTTCCATTTTTCTGATTTCCGGTATTTGTTCGGGAAGTGGAGAGAGGGAGCTAGTCTTATGACTAGGCTCTATTTATTTCTTTGCAGACTTTGGCTTTTCACTGGTTATCCGTATGATGTCACGGGCGCTTAAAATATGAACCAATCCTCTGTCCATCTGGATGTGAAGAACGCCGCCCAGAGCCGTTATCGTTTTGACGCTCCCGTGGAGAGGAGTTGGCCCTTGGTCGGTACGGATGATGATATACTTGGCTCCGATAGGAAGTAGGGTAAATGCTTCGGCAAAACCTTTGGCTAAGGACTCGATTTCATTTTCGAATTCAACTGTTACGCTGGGCTGAGAGGGCTCTGCTGCAAAGGAAGAGGAGACAATGCAAATGCTGCATATGAATAAGAGGGATTGTAGGATATTTTTGTGATTCATCTTCATGTGATTTCCTTTTTTTTATTTATTCTTCTTTGATTTCTATCTGGGGGTGACTGGCACGTTTGAGACATTCACGATGGGTGATCTAGCCCTCATGTAACCTTTTAAAATAGATTAATGTAGATGTAAGGCAAGAGTATAGACTGAAGGAATGTCTACAAGGATTCCAGTATTCTGGCGCGCGAAAAGGCTGGTTTCCATCTATTACCACCGTGATCTCCTGATGCCCAGCATCCCGATAAAACAGAATGAGCAAAGCACCATTTGGTGAGGAGTTGTCTGTCGACTGCGAGTGCTTCGCCTATCTGGTCTATTCGTCTGGAGAGGAACTTTTTTGGATCCAATCCAGTGGGCCGGCGGGGAGGCTGGCACACAAAAACGGCAATATCATACAGTGGATCACCGACGATCCCTTTGGGGTCAATAGCCAGCCAGGAATCGCGTTCGGAACGGAGGATGTTTTGTGGATGGAAATCACCGTGGATGAGCGTCTGTTCATTGCGTGGATCCAGAAGTTCTGTGAAGTAACTCTGCGCGAGATCGATGAGGTCGATCGGTAGGGGGCCATAGCCTCCTTCGAACTGAGTTCGGACTTCGCTTAAGGATTGATTGGCCCAATGACTCAGCAACTTAAAGTTGTGATGAGCTGGAGCTCGGGTACACAATCTTTGCATAACTGAAGCCGCACATCGTGTGACTTCTTCGTCATTGTCTATATCAGAAAGGAATGTTCCAGGCTGTAGTCGCTCGAGAAGCATCACACCCAGATCGATATCTGCATCCAGGAGCCGGGAGATTCCTTTTCCGTTAAAGGCGCGGAGGGCCTCTATTTCGCTGGTTACTTCTTTACTCGGGACACCTGCCTTGATGACCACCGACATCCCATCCGAAGTGGTAGCTGGTGTTACGTAGTTATAACTTAACTCCTCAAAGGGTGGGAGGATGTGTAATGACCATCTGTCTGCGCATGCTGCGATTGTTTCAGGTAAAAGCTTGAGCCATCCCTTGCCTTTTTCACCGTGAACATCTGCGATGTTGTCTGCCCATTTTCCGATTGTGATCACTGTGATTTTTTTGAAATTAGATCGTTAGGATGGAACTTGTGATGTTGGCATTGGCCTTTTTTGGCGCTACTGTCTCAATAATTCTACAACCGCGGAATGCCCTCGTTTTTGAGCGTGTTCCAGTGCCGAAATTCCTTCTTTGTCGGCGATACTTGAATCAGCTCCATGAGCTAGCAAAAGTTTGATGATCTGTTGATGGATGACGTCTCCTCCATCTGATGATATTACCGCCTCCATTAGCGCAGTCCAGCCAGGGCGATTAACATGGTCGATATCTATCTTTGATTTTTCCAGTAATAATTTGACGGTATCCACGTGACCTTTTTCGGCCGCAGGAATGAGCGCCGTCCCTTCATAGTAATTATAGATATCTGGTTTCGCCCCTGCATCGATCAAGAGAATCAGAGCTTCGTTCATTCCATGAGCGCCTGCGTATAAGAAGGCTGTCTGGTCAATGACCTTTGTGGACAGTGCTTTGTCGTAAAAATCTACATCAGCTCCTAATTCAATTAATAGCTGCAGTGCATTCATGTCATTATGTATAGTGACGACTAAAACAGCTGAACGTCCCTGTTCATCAACAACATCAATGCTTTTCCCCTGCTGTAATCGATGTCGTAATTGTTGTTTATCTCCTGCCAGTGCCAGTCCTACCACTTGATCAAAGTTTTTACTGGCTAAATTCAGCTTACTTTCGGGGCTTATTATCTTTTGATTTTCTGTGATATTAGAGCCGCACCCAATAAACAGGGATGCGATTAAAAAAAATCCGCTCAGTATCACCGTCTCACGGTACTTATTTTTTGCCTTTTTTCTGGTTTTGATCATTTGGTTCATCTTTTTTTGAAATTAAATTATTAACTCACGATTCGTTCAGCCAATTTTATCCAAAGGCCAGCAGGTGGGCATCCGACGATCGTGTTGAGAAGAATGCAACTTGTAATGCTCTGTCCCCCGGAAACGTCCAGGTATCCCGCCCAGACAGAGTAGCCCGGGCAATCACCTCCATGGCCCCAAAAGGGCCCCAGAGGAAATTCGTCGCAAATCTTTATGCCGAGTCCGTTACTTAATTTTCCGTTAGACAACGCCTTGGACGATCCCATCCAAAAAGGAGTCTCTATACCGTGAAGCATCTCTGCCATGGAGGAAGAAGTCAGGATGGCTCCCTCCAGTAAATTTCTGTAGAGGGAACAAACTTCTCTTACGTTTGAAACGAGAATGCCAGTAGCGCACCAGTCGGGATGGTACTGGCCGCGTATGTCTCCATCGAATTCAATAAAATTCGGATCATGAGCTGGGATGAGAACCCGTTCCCTGTCAATTTCAGTAGCCACATAAGTGCTCCGAAGCTCCAGTGGATCAATGATTAGATCCTTTATCACTTCGGAGAATTTTTTCCCGGAAATTTTTTCAAGGATCTGATACAAATACATGTATCCTGTATTTGAATAATGGGAAGCGATGTCTGAGGCATCGATAAAGCCTGCTTTTCTGGCCCTTTTTGAAATAACTTCCCGTGACCATGGGGCTTGAGGTGATTGATTTACCTGACTTAAATAATCATCAAATAAAACGTAATCCGGGATGTGGCTGGAATGATTCAGCAATTGCCTTATCGTCACATCCTGGAAAGGAGTGATTTCGTCGAAAAAATCGGAGAGCCGATTTCCTAAATTAAGTTTACCCTGTTCGACGAATTTCAGTATGGCTATGGCCGTATATGTTTTGCTGAGACTGCAAATATAGAATCCCCGGTCAATATCAGCGAAATCCAATGTCCCAGATATCCCGTTCCAAGAGAATGTATCTGTTTCGATTCGAGCAATGATTCCGGGGCATCCGATTTCGAAAAGGCTTTCGTCGATTATCTGTTGGAGATCTCTTTCGAGAGACATTGTCTCAGTTTTGGGGCTGATGATGAGGAATGAAGAGGATGTCCCTTCGGGGGATAAATAAAGCAGTCTAGAAGCTACCGGCCTGTGAAGTGAGTTTTTAGACGGGTGGTTTCAGCGGGTGTCCAGTCGAGGGGTTGGGTCACTTCCACCCATGCATCGATATAACTATGTGCGGCGTAGTTGTGTGCGTTGCCTCTGGGGATTCGATCCGCCATGGGTAGATCAAAGAGAAGCTGTAGGAAGGTGACAATAGGAAACCACTTGAGTGAAGGAGAGACATCATGTCCTCGTTCGCCTTTCATCCAGTCCGGTTTGCGGCGGTAAAGATCCGTGGAGAAAAAGACCATTGGATCGCTGGCGTATTGGATATAGACAAATCTGACGGGGCCCCAGGTTACATTTGGAATCTTGAGAGCGTTGTCCTGAGCGGTGAACCTGACGAATGAACTGTCTTTGATGAGGGGTAGCCACTGTGTTGATTCTGCGTTGCGGTTACGGGTGAGCTGGGACGCAATGGAACTGGGGAAGGGTGGGCCTGCTAGAACGCCTCCTTGGATAGGTTCACGTATCAATGATGAGAGACTGGCTGAGGTTTCGGCACCGAGTGCACCGAGACTGAGGCCGTAAATATATAGGTCGGGTCGGCTATCGCGTGGTAGAGTGGTCCAATGATCGTAAACGGCATCATAAAGCGCTTTGGCCGAGACTTTCGATCGAGTTGGATCCACGAGTAGGGTTAACCAGCTCGGAAGATAGGAGTATTGCATGGTGACGATAGCGGTATCGCCTCTGTGTAAATACTCCAGTGAATCAACGGCGGAAGGGTCATGCCAGCCGGTGCCGGTCGGTGTCGCAATAATGAGTTTAGAGCGTTTGAATCCACCGATACGAATCAGCTCGGCCAGCGCTAGTTGAGCCCGTTCGTTCACTGTTTCGGCAGAGCGAAGCCCTGCGTAAACTCGCAGTGGCTCGGCCGCTTTTTTTCCAAAGAATGCTTTGAGGTCTGATTTCTTGGGGCCCTTCATGACGAAGTTTTGACCGGCCTGTCCCAGCGTCTTCCAATTGAGCAGGGATTCTGAGCTGCTGGAGCTTAAGGGGTTTTCAGGCGGGGGACCATCGTCGGAGTAAGAGTTGGATGCCGCATAAATGTTATCCATCATGTTCAGGATATTTCTGACAACCAAACCATCCGCCAGTAAGAGCACCACAAATAAGATGATCGTAACACTTAATAGATTGGATATTCGGCGAGGGATAAATCGCTTGAGTCGGTTGGTGACGATTCGATAAGCACGTCGCAAAAGACGAGCAAGAACTAAAAGAACAAAAGCTAGTAGCAATGCGATGATGGCGGTTCTGATATGTTCTCCGCTGACATCGGGAGGTAGCCCCATGAGCTCATGTAGATCATTTTGCCATGCGTTGACATAGACTAACGATAAGACTGTTGCGATGATGCAGATGAG
>JAESUN010000040.1 GCA_016763045.1 Opitutaceae bacterium
GAGTTTTTCATAGCGTTCGGTTCGGTGACCGACCATGGCATCGAGTGTATTGGTGATTCGGAAGATAAGGACTCCGAGTGGGCCGAAAAGGGCAAGCCAGAAGAGGGGAGCGATTACAGCGTCATTCAGGTTCTCCGAACCACTTTCGATGGTTGCGCGGCAAACGTCGGAGGTGTCCATGCGATCGGTGTCACGTCCAACGATCCAGGATACGCGTTGGCGGGCCTTTTTAATATTTTGCTCGAGTGCTTGCTTGACGGCTCTAACGTGTTTAACGAGGTCTTTGAAGGCGAGGCACTGGAAAATGATGAGGGCATCAAAAACGATTTTTACCCAAGGGTTTATTGCGAAGAGTAAGTTGGAAAGTATTAGATATAAACTACAAAAAGGGCGACAATACCTGTCCATAGAATGATGCCCGCAAAAATGGAGCGGCCGAAAAGGGAGGCGACGATGGACTCACCCTTACTGATGCAGAAACCGGTAGCTCTAACGATATGAGGCATGCGCCGAGGGTCCCCAAAGATGAAGTCAAGTGCGATGCCGAGGCAGTAGGCTGTGATGAGGTAGGGGTCCATGGAGTGGACTAGCAGAATCGGTGGGTTACTTTTTGTAAAGGAGTCTCTTAGGATTAGGACTTTTCGTTATACGACCTTCCTTAAAGAGAGGTTCGTTGAGAGGTTGACAGTAACAAGAACCGCGACCTCCAGTTCCGACTTGGATAAATGTATATGTCTTTTTCATCTATGGTATCGTTCTAGAAAATGAAAGAGATATAATGCTAGCTCTTTAGGAACAGTGATTGCTTTCGCCCAGCAGGCTATTTATTTTTGTGAACGCTATTTTTAATACGTACAAAATATGCAATTAGCAGAATATCAACAATACGATGCTTTAGGTCTGGCAAAACTTATTCGTGACAAAGAAGTCTCCTCACTTGAATCAATCGAATGTGCAAAAGAAGCCATTCAGCAATATAACCCCAAAATTAATGCCGTCATCGAAGTTTTCGAGCAGGGCATCGTAACTTCTGAGCAAAGCTCCTCATCTGACAGTGCATTTTCCGGGGTGCCGTTTTTGATTAAAGATATTGTTCTGCAGGCTAAGGGTGTGTGCAATGAAATGGGTAGTCGTCTGACAGAAGGCGTAATCGCTTCTCATGATACAGATTTAATGCAGCGGTTTAAGCGTGCCGGCTTGGTAACTATTGGGCGTACAACCACACCAGAGTTTGGTTTAAATATTGCAACTGAGTCGGTATTGACCGGACCAACGTGTAACCCCTGGGATACTAGCAAAATGGCTGGAGGCTCTAGTGGTGGGGCGGCAGCAGCGGTTGCAGCGGGTATTGTGCCTATGGCCCATGCAAATGATGGGGGTGGCTCCATTAGGGGGCCTGCTGCTTGTTGTGGATTAATTGGTTTAAAACCGACGAGAGGGCGCATTCCTGTTGGCCCTGACGTCGGTGAGGTGCTCTTCGGGTTAGGGGCTGAATTTGCCGTTACTCGTTCGGTGAGAGATACAGCTGCCTTATTGGATGCAGTGCAGGGGCCGGGAGTAGGTGAACGCTATATGACTCCAACACCGGATAAAAGTTATGTAGACCAGATTCAGTTGCAGACGAAACCCTTAAAAATTGCTTTTACTTGCCAATCATGGTCTGGTTCGCCGGTGGATGGGGAGGTCAAAGAGGCGTTATTGAGTACTGCTAAACAATGTGAAGCATTAGGTCACACCCTAGTGGAAGCCTCTCCTTGTTTTGATTACGCCTCCTTTTTTAAAGCGACAGTGCAGCATTGGTCAGCTGGTTTGGCGGCTTGGGTAGAGGAGCTTGGTCGAACTTATGGGCGTCCTTTGGATGAAACTACCATGGAAGCTACTTCACTGGCTGCTTATGAATATGGGAAGACAGTGTCTAGCAGTGATTTGATTGGTGCATTCGGGGTTGCTAATACTGTAAGTAGGCAGGCAGGTAACTTTTTTCAGGAATATGATGTGTTGCTGACGCCAACGATTGCTCATCCTGCTCAGCCATTAGGGACTTTTAATGCCAATGACCCTAGCTTGAGTATTCAAGATTGGATGGAGAAACTCTTTTCCTTTACGCCTTTTGTTGCTCTATTCAATATGACTGGCCAGCCGGCTATCTCTTTGCCACTGCATAGAACTCGCACAGGGTTGCCTTTAGGAATGCAATTTGTGGGTGGTTTTGCGGATGAATCAATACTCTTGAATTTGGCTGCACAATTAGAAGAGGCGATCCCTTGGCCCAAGACCGCCGTTTTAGACAGAGATTGAGAGAACGTGACAAGCGAACGTTAATATATTGTAGGAAAATTCTTGTGACGCTTCCTTTTATTTTGGTCGTTTGACGGTAATGATATTACCCAGGGTTGCGTAGTCATCGCCTCCTAGCCGGGCCAGAGGATTGAGCTTTTGGGCATCGATTTTAAGGCGATCGTTTTCTGTGGTGACAATGGTATCGTCGAGGTAAACGGCTTTTACTCTTCCAATAATCAACCCCATGGGTGCTTTGCCTATTTCATGAATGGCGAATTTTTCGCATAGCAGAGCGATGCGGCATTCTTTGAGTCGTGGGAGTGGCCAGTTTTCAACAGGAATTGTTTCGAGCCCGAGGTGATCAATTTCTGATTGGCCATCGGCCAGACTGGCGGAGCTTGCAGTGACGGCTTCTGCCATTTCTTCGTGAGCTATGTGGATGACGAAGTTGTTACGCTCTTCGATGTTTCGCCAGGTGTCTTTTTTATGGCCGGGTTTTTTGGGGCCTACCGAGATGGACACAAGAGGTGGTTTGCTTGAGACGCCAGAGAAGTAGGAGAAAGGTGCAAGATTGTTGGTGCCATTACCATTGTCGGATAATACCCAGGCAATTGGACGGGGAATGATGCTCTGAATGAGAGTGTAATAAATCTCGGTTGGACTCTTCTCGCTCAGGTCGATAATCATGCGCGTGAGTCTGTTATTTGGAATGGGTGAATCAACTGAAATCACGTCGCAGATTCAATGTGTTCCTATTCGGTGGATGGATGCGCCGAATAGATTGACCTTGTGCCTGTTTGCCAGGTGTCCCTATTTTTAAGGAATGACGAAGCCTTCACGTGCCTTTTCCGGAATTCCGGTGCCTTCACGTCCTGAAAAACCTCGAGAAACAGGTCTGACGATGTTGATCGATTGGGGAATAGGTCCTACCGCACAGGAGGATCTTTTGAAGACATCGGGAGCTTACATCGATTTGGCCAAGATTGCGGTGGGAATAGCGGGCCTTCTGGAAGGTGATGTGTTGTCGGCCAAACTAAAAACGTATCGTGATTATGAAGTGAAATCATTTCCAGGTGGGCAATATCTTGAGTATGCTGTGGGGAAGGGCCTTGAGGACGTTTTCTTAAAAGAAGCGGGTGCTGCTGGTTTTGAGATGATAGAGGTGTCCGATAATACGGTTCCTTTTGAACCGGCTTTCAAAACAGATCTGATTCGAAAAGCCAGAAATGAGTACGGCTTCACCGTGTTGGGAGAGGTTGGTTCAAAAATTTCGGCGACTGAAGTGGGGCCATTTGTTGCGGATGTGAAACAGTGTCTTGATGCGGGGGCTTGGAAGGTTTTTGTTGAGGCAGCTGACTTATTGGATGGAGAAGATTTGAGAGTGGATTTGGTCAGTGCCTTGAAAAGTGAATTCAGTCTGGAGCAGCTTATTTTTGAACTGCCGGGGTGGTGGATTGGCTCTGGAGGAGGCCTGAAGGTCGAAATCTTGAACAGGTTGTTCAAAGAGTTGGGTCCTGATGTCAATCTAGCCAACGTAGAGGAGAATGAGATTCTCTTTTTGGAAACGCAGAGGAGACGAACGGGAGTTTCAGGTTTTCAGTAGGAATCAGTTCCTCTCGATCTGGTGTCTCCCAATGAGTTTTTCAGAGGCTCTTTAGCGCAATATTCGAAATAGGTTAAGGCATCTCTCGAGCAAGATGCCCCAACACCAGACCCTGCAAAACACTGGATAAAGCGTTTTACAATGGTTGCATATGGATTACTTTGAGGATCTCTACTCAATCTCCCAAATTTTAACACGACATTCCTACGGAGATACAAATCGTGCCTGAGCACTTACCACTTAAAGCCGGTTTCGGCGTTCACGACTACACTCCGATCGAGCCGCCGGACGGAGCCTTCAAGGTGTACGATCCCATCTCTTACCGTGTCCTGATATTACAACACAAAGATACTAATATCACCTTCCTATCGGGGGACTGCTTCAGTATTGAGCAGGACATAGTTGACCGTGTGAAAGAGCGATTGTGCGATATAGCTTGGTTGAACACGGATCATATTCTCCCCTGTGCTGCGCACGTGGGTACCGTTCCCATTCTTTTCCAGTCTTACGTAAGTTCCCCCTGCGAAGCCCTGAAGTTCTTTGGGAAAGAAGACTTTTTTGCAGATCAGATGCCTGCCGCTGTGCGCAAAGCCGCCGAATCCATGCGTCCGGTCCGCTTGGGCATGGGAGTCAGTTCTGCCCCCAACATCCTCTACAACAGGCGCTCCTATGACGATTCGGGGAAGCTTGTAATGAGTAACTTCAAATTTCCCTATCCGCGTCCGGAACTGACGTACGCCGAAGTGGATGATCACGTCTATGTGCTGCGCCTTGACGATCTGGAAGGCAACCCGACTCACTGCGCCTTCATATTTGGCTGTCATGCTCTGTGTAATACGGACAAATACGGACACATCTCTGCAGACTACCCCGGCGTGGCTCGGAATGTACTTCAAGCTGCCGGACTCGAGTCTCTTTTCCTTCCAGGTAGCATCGGCAATGTGGTCCCGCTCAGCCGGGGTGGCCGCACCTACAAGCGCGTGGGAAACAGTGTGGCTGGCGCC
>JAESUN010000361.1 GCA_016763045.1 Opitutaceae bacterium
TG
Source organism: Opitutaceae bacterium (assembly GCA_016763045.1). Lineage (GTDB taxonomy): Bacteria > Verrucomicrobiota > Verrucomicrobiia > Opitutales > Opitutaceae > NORP342. The sequence continues at coordinate 3 of JAESUN010000361.1, forward strand.
ACAGACAAATTTTTGGCATGCACCGCCAAGGAGCCTTCACCGAGTTCGTGGCGGCTCCTGTGCAGTCTCTCCTCCCTTGGCCAGAGAACTTAGAGGCAAGAGCCGCCTGCCTCGCTGAACCATTGGGCAATGGGGTTCACATGACAAAACTGACCCAACACCTGCCCGCGGAGAACATTCTCATCATCGGCGCAGGTCCCATCGGCCTCATGGCTCTGCTCGCCTTCAAGGTACTGCGCAATAGTCGAGTCATTATAGCTGAAATCGGTAACCAACGTCGCGAAACAGCCCTGAAGCTGGGAGCTGAATCCGGAGTAAACCCAATTGTCACCGACACTGTGGAGTATGTCATGGAGCAAACCGGAGGCGAAGGAGTGGATCTCGTCATAGACTCGGTCGGAGCAGGCATCACCAACAAACAGGCAGTTGCAGCTCTACGCCCAGGTGGTGCAGCGGTGTTCATCGGGTTACATGAAAACAAAGCAACGGTAAACAGCTACGATCTCATTCTTCCTGAAAAACAAATCATCGGCACTTACGCGGCCAACTTGGAGGATCTATCCGATGCCGTCCAATTAATGAGTAAAGAGAATCTTGACGTAACCTCCTGGACACAAACTTACCCCATGGATCGCGCTAAAGAAGCATTTGATACGATGCTCCGCCCCGGAGATACCGATATCAAAGGAATCATTCTTCCCAACAACTAATGAACGTATTTATAACTGATGCAGGTTTTTCCGATGTTAACACAGAGCGTGAAATCATCGAAGGAGCTGGCCATACTCTCCACTTAAAACAGTGCAAGACCGAAGAGGATCTACTCAACGAAGTGACAACAGCCGATGCACTGATCGTCCAATGGGCACCCGTTTCCGCAAAAGTCATCGAAGCATTGAAACAATGCAAGGTGATCGTCCGTTACGGAATCGGAGTTGATAACGTCGACCTCGAAGCCGCAAAAGAAAAAGGGATCCCCGTTTGCAACATCCCGGACTACTGCATCGAAGAGGTCGCTGACCATGCCTTATCCATGGCTTTTGCCCTCAGCAGGCAACTACCACAAACAACTGCCCGGTTACGAACTGGAGAATGGAAAATAACACCACCCGCTCCCATTCTGCCGACAGCACAAACCCTCTTCGCCACTGCAGGATTTGGTCGAATAGCTCAAATGGTTCTCTCAAAAGCAAAAGCACTAGGCTTCAACGTTGCCGCCTGTGATCCTTATTGCCCAGAAGAAGTCATTCGCGAAAAAGGAGTCCAATCCCTCAACTCTGAAGAACTTTTTCAAAAAGCAGATATCCTCTCTCTCCACTTACCCCTCACAAAGGAGACCCACTACTATATCAACAAAACGACCTTGGCCCAAATGAAACAAGGATCTATTTTGGTAAATACCTCGAGAGGTGGTTTAGTTGATATCGATGCTCTCTCTACGTCCCTTGAGAACCATCATTTAGGAGGGGCAGGCCTGGATGTCTTCTCGGAAGAACCCCCAGAAGTCAGTCATCCTCTCTTTTCCAGTAACAAAGTTATCCTAACATCACACACCGCTTGGAATAGTACTGCCAGTGTTCCAAAACTCCAAAAACTTGCTGCGGAAGAAGCCATCAGAGGTCTATCCGGCGACACATTTAAAAATAAAGTTAACTAAGAAATACGTTTAATCACTCATGAAAATCATCAGATACCAAAACGCTAACGGACAAATCGGCCTCGCATGGAAAAATGACGAGGCAAATGCCTTTGAACTGGAAGGCGACATCTACGGCAAATTGGAAAAGACAGATAGACCTGCCGACGTCAGTAAACTACTGGCCCCTCTAGAGCCCACTTCCATTCTCTGCATCGGACTGAACTACAAGGCCCATGCTGAAGAAGCGGGAATGGCTCCACCAGAGCGCCCTATCCTCTTCGTCAAAGGCATCAACACACTGCAAAACCCAGATGATGCCATTGAGATTCCCCAATTCCAGGAAAGTACCGAAGTTGACTATGAATGCGAACTCGCCGTCGTCATCGGAAAATCCTGCAAAAATGTTTCCAAAGAAGATGCATTGGATTACGTCCTGGGGTATACGTGCGCCAATGATGTTAGCGCACGAGACTGGCAGCTCAAAAAAGGTGGCGGCCAATGGTGCAAAGGTAAGTTTTTTGATACCTTCGCCCCTCTGGGGCCTTGTTTAGTTACAACAGATGAAATAACAAATCCAAACTCTTTGGGAATCCGCACCCACCTTAATGGTGAAACCGTTCAGGATTCAAATACATCGGACATGATTTTCTCTGTCCCTGAAATCATTGCTTTTCTGAGCGGCAGCACAACCCTTCTCCCAGGAACAGTTATCCTAACAGGAACGCCTCAAGGTGTTGGCATGTCAGCTAAGCCACCACGCTACCTTAAGGCCGGAGATTCCGTAACGATCGAAATTGATCAGATCGGAGCATTAACAAACCCCGTCGAGAACGAGTCTTTCTAACAAAAAGAGGGGTTGATTTCCACCGAATACCCCTCTTCCAGCTCACCTAGCGGGCGATCTGGAGAAGATCGCTCAATTCAACACGTCTTTCGTAAAGGGCTTTTCCCACGATCACTCCATCGAGAGAGGCGTATTTCTCGTTCATCGTTTTCAGGCTCTCGATATCTTCACGTCGGCTAACGCCTCCAGATGCAATCACTTGGCAATCCACAGACTGAAGCATCTCCTCCATTGCATCCAGATTAGGACCCGTCAACATTCCATCGGTAGCAATGTCTGTGTAAATGATCGTTGAAACACCCAAAGCAGCCATCTCTCTGGCAAATTCGACTGCGGGCCTATCTGTAGCCTCTACCCACCCCTTTACGGCTACTTTGCCATCCTTCGCATCAATGCCCACAGCAATCCTATCTCCGTAAGTGGCAACGAGCTCTTTAATAAAATCGGCACTATCACAAGCTCTCGTCCCAATCACTGCACGAGCAACGCCCAAGGATAATAAACGATCAACGGTTTCAATATCTCGCAGTCCACCTCCCAATTCAACTTTCAGCCCTACTTGTAGAATCTGCTCCACTGCTACCCCATTTTTCGGTTCACCCGTGAAGGCGCCAACA
>JAESUN010000362.1 GCA_016763045.1 Opitutaceae bacterium
GCTTGGGTAGGTAAAGTAGTCGACACTTTTGATTTACCACACCATTTCAATATTGTTGATTCTGACTTAATCGATGGCGATGTTCTTATTAACTTTGGTGACGCCTTACGAATACACCACAGTTTTTCTGTTGATCCGTTTTCGAAAGACAAGTTTGAATATGTACTAGAAACGGTTTTGAATATGTCGGGGCACAAAGCAGCCTTGGCAACAAAAGGCAATCGCGGCCATGACATTACCATTAACGGTGAAACTGTTTCCCTAAAAACCCAAGCAGACAAATCAATCCGAACAGACAAAATCTGGATTAGTAAATTCATGGAACTTGGCGCAGGTGAGTGGGGTGATAACCCCGAGGATTTGATTAAATTAAGAGAAAGTTTTCTAAGGCACCTCAAAGGATATGATCGCATCTTCACCTTAAGGACCCTAAAACGAGCGCCCGATTGGTTCTATGAGTTAGTTGAAATACCAAAGAGTTTGTTGTTGACCGCAGAGCATGGCGAATTGGTCATGATGATGAACAGCAAACAGTTTCCGAAGCCGGGTTATTGCTATGTACCAAGCAAACAAAATCAGAAGTTTCAATTGTACTTCGATGGCGGTGGCGAACGAAAGTTGCAGATAAAGCACCTACTTAAAAATGAATGTAGACTTCATGCGACGTGGAGCTTTTCTATACCAAATGAATGAGGCTCGCTTGAATTGCATCTGTGCGTCTTTTCGCTATTTCAATGAAATCAGGATTTAGTTCAATACCCACACATCTGCGCCCAAGTTCTTTAGACACCATTCCAACTGTCCCGGCACCATAAAATGGGTCCAGTATTAGGTCGTCTGGTTTCGTGCCTGCGAGAACACAAGGACGTACAAGTGCTCGTGGAAAAACAGCAAAGTGTGCCTCTGGGCATGGTTCGGTATTTATTGACCAAATTGTGCGCTCGTTCTTCTTGCCGTTTCCGTTTTGAAACTGCTCCTTGATTGATTGTTGGTCAAAAAAGTAGCGCTCGGATTTTGTAAAAAGGAACATGTACTCGTGCGATACTGTTAACCTATCTTTGACACTTTCTGGTTGACAGTTAGGCTTATGCCATATGATGTCATTTCTTAGGTACCACCCATCTAGCTGACATGCCATAGCTAGCATCCACGCAACACCTATCAAGTCTTTCTTCTTTAAACCCTCTGGTGTGGGAGGGCGATAGGACATTGCCCTGCCTTTATTTTTCCCGTCCTCTTGCCTCCACTTCCGACCACCGGAAGTATAGGTGTTACCAATATTAAGCCAAAATGTTCCATCAGGCTTTAGTACCCTACGTACTTCCGAGAAGATACTTACCAAATCCTGAATGTAGTCATTCAAATCTGGCTCAGCGCCTATTTGACCACCGACACCATAATCCCGAACACCCCAATAGGGCGGAGAAGTAATTACACACTGAAAGGTATCGTCTGGAATTGCCTTTATAGCCTCACGAGAGTCTCCATGAACAACCTTTAATGGATTTTCCATTGTTGGCAGACCGAATGATTGGGCTTTGCTCGTAGATGGTTTTGTCAATTCTATTTACTCGTGATAAATGGAGTTAGTTCTGCTTGTAATATGTACTAAGTGCATATGGATAGCAACAAAAACTTGCACTGAGTGTGCATACGGATATGATGAAACACATGGAATTTTCAGACAAGCTAAAGTGCGAGCAAACACGACTACAAATCAACCAATCTGAATTGTGTTCAGCTCTGCTCGGGGTTCCCTTACGCACGTTACAGTCTTGGTTGCACGGTGAGAAACTTCCTCCCGAGTACTATCAAAAGTTGATTTTATACCACCTGTCGCAACAGAAAAGCACCAAATAGTACTCACCTTAATACGTAAGTTCTCTTCGTGGTAATCCTGCCAATTTTACAGCTTTGAGGACAGTTTTGTTATAACAATTTCAACCCGTGGATTCTCCTTATCGACAGCGAATGTGTCACTGAACCCACCGACATATTTCCTCGAATCATCAAACAGCACTCCACCTTTCACTAAACCATCGAGTAAGAATTTACGCGAAAAACACACATTGTCTGCATCCTTCCGTTTGTCCTTGGTGTACCAAGTGAATGCAATATGCACCGGATAGAAATTAACAGGCGGGACCTGTTTGTAACCAACAAGGTCAGCGACAAGGTTTGTCTCATGCTTCTTGAGCGCAGATGCTTTGAAGCGGTGAGTACGCTCAACATTAATGTATGTGTTGAGGTCAGTAAACTCACCTTCGAGAACAATCTTAATTGACTTAGGTTTTCGAGCCATAAGCCCACAGCCGGAATTGAACCGGCCACTGTCCACAACGTAGAGTATTAATTGTTACAAGCAATGAAAACTTTTAGACAGCTACCATATTGGGCGGGTCCACCCCCTGCGATAAAGAGGGTGGTATTTAATTGTGAGGGGAAGATCACCGCGTTAATGATCGCCCCAGCGTCAACCACAACGGCTGTGGTGCGGTTGACCTGCAACGTAGAGTCACGATTACAAGCCAATCTAAGTGGAGTACATGTAGTCCACTTTATGATTGACGCTGGGGGGACCAGCTACGGCTATTTTAACATATTCGAGGTCTACTCTTTCGGTGCATCCAACAAGAAACCATTACTACAGATTTGCTCATACACAGTACTACCGTCTTTTGTGACCGCATAGGGAAGGAACACTTGATCAACAGTTACCATCTGCATTTCAAGTATTGCCATTTGAGCTTCAACCCAATCCTTAACTACCCTCCATGCAACCCGCAAAGACTGATCTTTCAACAGCTCATCATTTTCACGCACATATATTGGTACTTTAGTCTCGTGACGCAGTATTTCAGCGACAGGTTTCCAGTCACAAGGGAGTCTGAAGCTGATGTCCTGTTCATGCACATGAATTTTGAAGCTTAAAGATTCAATAAATCCTTCATCGCCAAATTCAGTGAGAATGGCATTCGCACCATGTTTCTGAAGGCATTTTTGTATTTCAGCAATTGACTTGCTGGCATCAATTTTTGTTGTGTAATTTAGTAATCCCATAATATTAAGTTGGATAAGTGCGAAGTCCTAGAATATTTACTTCGGTGCCACGATAGTTTGGACC
>JAESUN010000363.1 GCA_016763045.1 Opitutaceae bacterium
CGGTAGATCCAGAGCATTTCAAGAAAGCCTAACAAAGAACATCCATCCTCAGCCCCTTAAGAAACAGATGTTTTCTCATAGAGGTTCTGGAATCTCCGACCAGCCCTCCCCTTATAAAGGCCTTTATGGTAGGCATGACCAACAACCAGAGGCATCGCCAATGTCGCCTCACTGTAAACCATCTGCTCATAGGTCGTCGATACCTTGCCCCACGAACTGGCTTCTTTCAGAGTCGAGCCAGACAACGCCCCATCCCGCTCATCTGCGACCGTTATCTGAATCGCATACTTGTGCATATCCGCTTTGGTGGGATCCAGGAGATCCGCCGCTACCACAATATCTTGAGTGAAGTTTTTAGGGACCCCTCCACCAATCATAAAGATTCCGGTATTAGGATTCGCCAATTTAATATCCGTCAATTCCAGAAAATCACGGGCTGCATCCATGGAGACACAATCCTCTCTGTTCTTCGATTGATGCATCACAAACCCAAATCCAGCAGAACAATCACTGAAGGCAGGGACAAAGATAGGCACCTCCTTTTTATAACATTCGTAGACAATGCTATCGTCTACCTTGCAGCCCTTCTCATCCAAATAACGCCCCATTTCATGGATGAACTCACGCGAGGAATAAGGCCTCTTCTCAAGGGAGTCACAAATTTCGCCAATCGTATCGTCACAAACCCTCAACTCATCCTCATCGATAAAAGTATCGTAAATGCGATCAATGGACAACTCACGCATTTCATTATCATCCACCCATTTGGTCCCTATGTAATGTTTAAATCCAAGTGCTTCAAAAAAGTCCTGGTCCACAATCAAAGCTCCCGTCGAAACAATGGCATCCACCATGTTATTGTTGACCATGTCAAAAACGACCTTCTTCAGCCCCGCCGAAAAAATGGATCCGGCTAAAACAAGAATGATCCCGCAATCCTTATCCTGAAGCATCTTCCCGTAAATATCCGCCGCTCGGTTAACGTCCCGTGCAGAAAAAGCCATTTTCCCCATTGCCTCGACCAGCCCAGTCACATCGTGTTCTTTGATGTCCAGATGCTCAATAGGTTCTTTAAGATAATCGGCTTTTGTCTTCTTCATTTGTTCAAGGTTGTTGAATATTAAAAGAGAACATATGGAGTGAAACCAAAACACTTCAAGGAGGTAAATTTCACTTCAGGTTCTCCCAAAGCTCTCTTTCTACGCAGTAAATACCAGCTTTGACATTAAAAAAAGAGTACCTAACCTCCGTCATAATGGAGCATCTTCACGCATATTGGAGAATGGAGTATATTGAAGTCCCGAGGGAAGCAAAAGGCAAAGACCTTTTCGTGAAACTACCGGAGCTCAATAAAGATAAAGAGACCTATATTCTTCATCGCTCCAGTCTCTCCTATCTCATTCTCAACCGTTTTCCTTATAATGCAGGGCATCTGCTGGCCATTCCCTATCGTCAAGTCGCCGATCTCAAAGACCTAACCCCGGAGGAAAGAGTCGATCTCTTCGATTTAACCATTTTAGGGAAAGATATCCTGGAAAACGCTCTCAATCCAAATGGGTTTAATATTGGGCTCAATCTAGGGAGCGCCGGCGGAGCAGGAATCCTAGATCATCTTCATTTTCACATCGTTCCCCGATGGGAAGGTGATACGAACTTTATGCCAGTAATTGGTAAAACCCGCGTTCTTCCACAGTCCCTTGACGCCATGTGGGCTCGATTGAAAGAATTTTGTCCAAAAAATAAGGTACAAGATGATAATGGATAGTCATTCAGACACAGATTCGAAAACTCTTAGCTTTCAAAACGCACGGTTTCTTAGCCAACTTTACTGCGGAAATGAAGAAAACCTCACCCGAGTCGAAAAAACCCTTAAGGTAACACTCGTTTCCCGGGATGATTGGCTCAGCATAGAGGGGGCTGCACAAAACATCGAAAAAGTAGAAACCCTGTTCGACCTCCTTATCGAAGGACGAAACCAAGGACTGCATATCAAAAACGCTGATTTCCGCCACCTTCTTGAAGGCGTCGCAAAGGGAGAAGCAGAGCAATTTCGTTCTCTCTTTGAACCGAGTGTCGTCATTCGCACAAATAACCGAACCATCGTCCCTAAAACGATTGGGCAAAAAGGCTATCTACAGGCCATTCAGGAAAACGACGTTGTTTTTGGAATAGGCCCTGCTGGAACCGGAAAGACCTATCTAGCAATGGCCAGTGCCGTTTCAGCTCTGATCAAGGGTGATGTTGAAAAAATTATCCTTACTCGACCCGCAGTTGAGGCCGGTGAAGCCTTGGGATTTCTCCCGGGAGACCTAGAAGAAAAAATCCTTCCTTATCTTCGCCCTCTTTACGATGCGATGGATGATATGTTTAAAGGAGGTGATGTGACCCGATTGATCGAAAAAGGGATCATCGAAATCGCTCCCCTCGCCTATATGAGAGGGCGGACCTTAAGTAATGCCTTCATCATTCTCGATGAAGCTCAAAACACGACACCTCAACAAATGATGATGTTTCTCACTCGTCTTGGAGACCAAAGTAAAATGGTCATAACAGGAGATATTACCCAAATAGACCTCCCTCGATCCACCAAGTCCGGGCTTCTCCAGTCAAAAAGAGTACTCGACAATGTTAAAGGAATCCAATTTTTCAAATTTGGAGCATCTGATGTTGTCAGGCATCCCTTGGTCCAACGCATCATCAATGCTTATCAACGTTTCACGAAAGAATCCGAGGACAAGGAAGTCCGCCACTAAACCTCCCCTTCACTAAAAGAGCGAAAGAAACTTCCCTATGAAGCAGCTTCAAGCCCTTTCAAAGATTTCCAATAAACTCGTTCGGCGACGCCGTAAGAGAAAGACCGAAAGTACCTCCTCTTTCGTCCAATTTCTCGAAACGAGCAAATCAGTCTCCCTGAGTCTTTTTGTCCTCACGGTCGTCTCCATTGTTTTCATCAGTTTCGTGGGAGTTAATCCCGCAGGTTTTCAAATCCTACTCAATCAACGGGCCTCTGTTCGAATTATTGCCGATCAGGAATTTTCCTATGAGAGCAAACTGCTCACAGAGAGAAAACAAACTGAAGTGCTCAATCAAGTACCTCCCGTCTATCGCATAGGCATGGAAGCCTACGAACAGTTTGAACAACATCTGAAAACCCTTTTTACCGACCTTCGAGCCTTTGACAAAGCACGCTCCAAGCAATCAGCAGAGGAACAATCAGCCTCCATCGACGAAATAGCCCAGAAATTCAACTTAGCTGGGCCCTATCGACTTGGAAGCAACGATCTGGCAACTCTCCTCGAATACGGTGACATCAACAGCCGGGAAAAGCTCACTGATACAGGCCTTTTCATTCTCAAAGAAATCTATCGTTCAGGTGTCTATGATGAAGACAGCTCCGTCGGAGCCGTCATGCCCGACAGCGTCTCTCTCATCAACATCAAGAAAAAATCCGGAGCCTTGAGCCAGTCTCGGGTGCAATCCTTCGAAGATGCCCAAACCTTTCTTCGTATAAATCTTGCCGCTGAGAATATACCGCCTGCCATCGTTACCGCTTTTTTCAGGCTTCTGCGAAATGGTCTTTCAGCCAATCTCTTCTTTGACCAAGAGGCCAGTGACGCTCTCAAAGCAAAAATGCTGGAAACATTACAGCCTGAGATCGTTCGGGTTGAAGCCGGAAGAAGTATCATCGAACCAGGAACACGTGTCAGCCCTGAGCAATTCGAGATGCTCAAAGCCTATCAAGATTACCTCAATAATAACAAAGGCCTTGCCACACGGGACGACCTTGAGATGTACGGCCGAATTCTCCTCGTTATCGCAATGATTATTGCGGCCGTTTTTTACATCCGCATGGAAGATCTGCTCACCTTCCAAAGTAACAGACGACTCTCTCTACTCGCACTTGTCCTCGTCTTAAACCTGAGCCTTGTCCGACTGGCCTTTGAGCTCAGTTCACTCCCTATTTTTATTTCCGACCCCTCCTGGTCTGCTATCCTTCCCTACCTGGCTCCTGTTATCCTGGCCCCAATCATCATAACGATTCTCATCGGAACCAGTCCGGCTCTCTTTGCCTCACTGCTCATTAGCTTATTTACAGGCGTTATTTATGGAAATCGCCTCGATATCCTCGTTCTTTCCTTCCTCGCCTCCACCATCGCGGTTTACGGCTGCCGTCATGTGCGTTCGAGAAAGAAGATTGTTCGAGCGGGTGGGTTCGCCGGTCTCTCTCTCGCCCTCTTTGCTCTCTTTCTGGGATATGCAAACCAACTCCCCATCCTAACGATCGTGAAGCAAATGATCGCTGGACAAATGACTGGCCTCATCACCGGCATGTTCATCGTCGTTCTTTTGCCCTTCATGGAAAGCCTCTTCCGTCAGACGACTGATATCACCCTACTTGAATTAACCGATTACAACCACCCGCTCTTGCGCAAGATGCAGATGGAAGCTCCGGGGACTTACCATCACAGCCTGATGGTGGCGAATCTCTCCGAAAATGCCGCACACATCATCGGAGCAAACCCCTTAAATTGTCGAGTTTGCAGCATGTTCCATGATATCGGAAAAATGATCAAACCTGAGTATTTCGCTGAAAACCAACGCGACGGCGTTAATCCCCACGACGAAAAAAATCCTTCTTTCAGCGCCCTCATTATTAAATGCCATGTCAAAGAAGGTGTAGACATGGCCCTCAAGTATAAACTGCCGCGGCCTATCATTAACGTCATCCGGCAACACCACGGAACAAGCCTCATTTGGTATTTCTTTCACCGAGCCTAAGAAGCGAGTAAAGCGACGAAGGCGTCGATGCCACCACATCTTCAGATTGATCCGGAAAATGTCAGCGAAACCACCTATCGCTACGATGGTCCCAAACCTCGATTTAAAGAATCTGCTATTATTTTTCTAGCCGATTCGATTGAAGCAGCCAGTCGCTCGCTCAAGAAAGTAACACCCCAAAATGTCGAAGAACTCATTTCCCAAATTTTTGCGGATCGTATGCAAGACGGCCAACTCGATGAAAGTCCTCTCACCATCGCAGAAATTGCTAAGATCAAAGAGAGCTTCGTCTTCACTCTCCTCAATTCTCTCCACTCCAGAATAGCTTATCCTAAAAAGGAAAAAGAAAAGGAAACCACACGCGCCAACGAAAACGGAGATGTCAAAAGTGATTCCAAAAAAGAAGAGAGAAGTTCACGTCCATAACAGTCACGATAAACTCCGCTACACGCTAAGCGAAGTTGAAAGCCTTTACCACCACCTCGATCTCTCGGGGTTCTTCCCCATTCCCGAAGGCGATCTATCTATCGCCATCCTCAGTCAGAAAGAGATGGAACAGCTACACGCTGATTTCCTGCAAGACCCCACCCTGACAGATGTCATTACATTTGACGGTGACTCCGACGCGCAAACGGCGGGAGAAATATGCGTTTCACCTGACTATGCGATGAGCTATGCCGCCCGGCACAGCCTTTCCCCATCGGAAGAACTCACCCTTTATCTCGTCCACGGTTATCTACATCTCTCCGGTCACGATGATCGCACACCACCCGATAAGCAAAAAATGCGACGGGCAGAAAAAAAGGCGGTGACCTTCCTTAGAGAACAAAATGCCATTCCCTCTTTCGAGGGCCTATCTTGCGAAGCATCGGATTAAAAATTCAACGCACTTGTTGAGAACCCTTTCTTGACTCCTTTCAATCGGAGCTGAGACTTCTTCCATAGATGATAAGAACTCAAAATCATTCTCATAGATAACCCCTGACATCACATTTTCCCATGTTGCCCAAAACTTCTCACCTAAAGCTTCTTATCCCAGAGCCCGAAGAATCCTCGAAAAAGTCGGAGAAGAGATTTGGAACATCGATCACAACCGATTAACCGTTCAACAATCGACCCCCTCCAAAAAGGAAACCTTCGCCGAAAACATTGACGATCTTTCCTTCAATCCAGTCACTGAATACCCAAGAACCTGGGGGAAGCCCTTCGAACAATGCTGGTGGAAAGTTGATCTTCCGATTGATCAAAAAAATAGATACCTCCTATGGAAAGACAGGGGTGAAGCCACCGTTTATGCAAACGGAGTTCCGATTCACGGGATTGACCCCGGCCATATTTACTGCCCTCTTCCCGACGATCTCGAAAGCATCACTATTGAATCCATCTGTTGCCGCACAGCCTACTGGATTGAGGAGAAATCGGAGCCGATGGACAAAGATGGAAGTCGATTCGACGGCGCTTTTTTAGCCTATAGAAACGACGATGCCTGGCATGCCTACTACGATCTGGAAATCCTCATCGATCTTCTGAAACTGGAAATAAAACGTTTTAATGGTAGCCGCGATTTTGGAGAAATTGATCGTGGGAAACACGCAGATCTCGAACGATTCAGCCCCGAAGGACGCCTTCTGATTCGTGGATTAAATGAAGCCTACACACTGTTTTACCAAGCAGGTTTAACCCCTCTGCGCAAACATCTGCAAAGCCTCTACCAACGCCTGTCAGCCAATCCCATGAGCATGCAAATGCGTTTGATCGGACATGCACATATCGATCTCGTTTGGATGTGGGAAGAGAGAGTCGGCGAATTTAAAGCAGTCCACACCTTTTCAACTGTTTCGACTCTGATGCGAGAGTATCCGGAATTGACCTTCTGCTACAGTCAACCTGCCAGTTACGAAGCCGTCGCCCGCCGCTCCCCCCCACTTATTGCAAATATTCAAGAGCACATCAACTCGGGCCAATGGGAACCTCTCGGAGCCACCGAAGTCGAATGCGATACACAAATCCCCTGTGGAGAAGCACTCATTCGCTGCTTTGAAGTCGGACAGGAAGGGTTTCGCCAATTAACCGGAAAAAATAACCCCATCCTATGGATCCCCGATGTCTTCGGCTATACAGCTTGCTTGCCACAAATAATGAAAAGCTGCGATGTCGATTACTTTTACACAACAAAACTTCTCTGGAATGACTCGACCGACTTTCCGCACAGCAGCTTTATCTGGAAAGGACAAGATGGCACCGAAGTCATTGCCCACATATCCCTAAAGAGTGGATACAATAGACTCGTCAAGCCTGAGCAGCTACTCGACACCGCACTAGCCCATCAACAAAGTGATATCCACCCTGAAGCCCTCGAACCCACAGGATATGGCGATGGCGGCGGCGGCCCGACCGCAGAAATGTGTGAAAGAGCGAGGCGTGTAAAAAAAATCTTCGGCATGCCTGCCACATACTGGGGAAGAGTTGATGGTTTTTTTGAAAATCTCGCCAAGACCAGCGATCAACTCCCCGTTTATAAAGGAGAGCTCTACCTTGAATTTCATCGAGGAGTTCTCACCACAATCGGTTCCCTTAAATTCGCCTACCGTATGGCAGAGCGCGCTCTGCAAACATGGGAAGCCGTGCGGTCTTGCCGAGGAGAAGGAGCTATCGATAAGGCTGCCTGGAAACGACTCCTCTTTACCCAGTTCCACGATTACTTACCCGGAACATCCATCAAGGAAGTCTATGACCAAGGGATTCCCGAACTCCAAGAGATAGCGACTTCCGCCTTTACCAGTGCTCAATCAGAAATCCAAACAGGCACCGAAGCCTCTCTCTTTAATCCTCTCCCGCTCCCTCTGCGCTTAACCTATCAAGGAGAGAATGAGAGCTATCCGATTGAGCTTCCGCCTTTAACTGGGGGAGAACCCCAAGACTTCAAAAGAGACACGGGAGAGAGCGTCAGCTGTAAGGAAACATCGCTGGAGAACACTCACCTCCAGGTAACTTTCGACAACAACGGGTTTATCAAAACAATGACAGTCGAAGGTCAACGCATTGATCTCACGGGGCCCGCTGGCGAGTTAAGAGTCTTCGAGGATAACCCCGCGCATTTCCCTGCATGGGAAATCGATCGTGCATCTCTCAGTAGCGGAAGCTGTTTCCCCGGTGAAGCAGAAGTTGAAATCAACAACGAGGATTCATCCGTCTGCTCCATCTCTTACCGCCGGAAGCTGACAAACGAAAGTTCCGTCGAAATCGTCTACACCTTACGATCCCATTCATCCTCATTGGAGATTGATTATTTCATCGACTGGCAAGACCCCAACAAACTCCTGAAAGTTCTTTTTCCAACCGACTACACAGGCCAAAACGCCCGTTACGGAAATCCATTTGGAAGCATCCTCCGATCACAACAACCGGGAGAGCTACATAATGAAGCCAAGTTTGAAGTTTCCGGAAGTCGTTATGCGATGGTCTTCGATGAAACCGAAGACAAGGGTCTTTATATTGTCACCGAGTCTAAATACGGTTTCGGCAGTGCCTCCGGCCTACTCCATCTCAGCCTGTTACGCGGAGCCATGATCACAGAATCGGAAGTCAGC
>JAESUN010000364.1 GCA_016763045.1 Opitutaceae bacterium
AAAAAAGTAGCCGTGATTGGAAATTTTAATGCGTGTCGAACTTTTGACATTTGACTGTTCTTATTGTGAGTTGTTTTAAATGAAACGGCTTTGCATTTTCAGTAGTAAATTTTTTATACTTTGCTTTTGTTGTCTACTAAATAGGTCGTCTCGGTATGGTTCAATAGTCGAAAAATCAAACCTAATGTCATCTTTTAACCAGTGTAACCTTCGAGCCAGCAGAAATAGGCTATTACTGTTTATTTGCCATTATCTTACCTATGTTTTTTCAGGAAAACATTCGATTGAGATTTTTTTCGCAGATATCCTCATGTTCACTAAACCATTGCTCATCTGCATACTCTTTCCAGCGCAGTGGATTTGGAGCTGAGATAACGGAGCATAATTTATCGATTGGAACATTTTCTAATTTAACTAAATCCATCATTTTACTAACCGTATTAAACGTGTCTGTTGTTAAGTCTTCAAAACTGATACTCATATTTGAATAATGTTGACCATATAAATAGGACAACTTCCAAAGGTAATAAAATCGCTGATAAGGATGAGGGGTCACTTTTTTATCTAGTAAAGGAAAGTGTTTATATAAATCTTCGCACCATACATCCAAATAAAATGCATCTTTATAAGTGTCTTCAACCTGATCCTTGTTCATTTTTATTTCATCGGTTAGAAATGAAAGCCATTGGTTACGAGGGTTTCTGTACAAATGTAATATCTTGGCGTTTGGGAAGTGGTGTTTGATCCAAGGTAATCGAAAATCCACGCGATTGAATTGCAATACGGGGCGCATAGGTGCTCTTTTCACAAGTTGCTCGATATACTCTTTCATGTTGACGTTTACGGATGATTCATCCATCAGCAGGCGATGTCTTATCCAATCTTCATCATAAAGTTCTTCTAAGTCCTGCATATCATTAAATTCGGCCCAGTAGTCGTCAACTCCCCTGTGGCTTGTATCTACGTTCTCCCCGCGAAAATCGGGGTTAAACCATTGACGTTCATTAAATGGTTCATAGTAGGCGGTACATTGCTGTGTTTGACGAAATAGATTCCACAACAATGTTGAGCCGCTGCGAAATCGACTGCTGATAAATATGATGTCATCTCTTTCGCTAATAGTGTCAGGTAAAGTATGGCTAAAGTAA
The DNA here is from genome assembly GCA_016763045.1 of Opitutaceae bacterium. Lineage (GTDB taxonomy): Bacteria > Verrucomicrobiota > Verrucomicrobiia > Opitutales > Opitutaceae > NORP342. Next base: position 1,149 of record JAESUN010000364.1, read on the forward strand.
GGGTTTTGCATATTGGCGATTTTTTTATTTGCTTTGCCAGTATCACCAATAAGCGTAACCAATTTTTCTTCAACACTGCGTTGCTGTAAGAACTTATGGAAAATAGCGATTACTTTTAGTTTTAACTTATTTTGCATGTATTTTCCTCGTTATTATTTGGATCCAAGAGCAATGCCAAATGGATAAAAGACGAATTATGTTAGTCACAATGTTGCAAGCATTTAACTAAGAATATCATCGTAAATTAGCTTCATTTTATTTGCTCTAATACTGGTTGAGAATTTGTCTTGGCAGCGTAATCTAGCATGCTCAGATAACGACTTCCTCAAGGTCTCGTCAACAATGAGTTGTTCTAGCTTGAGATATATTTGTTCGTTCATGTATTGGTGAAAATCACTCGGGATTTTTTCAACATGGTAACCCTTAAATTGCCTGATGAAATCAAACTGTTGGGTTTCAATAAGTAAACCAGATTTACCGTCTTCAATAATTTCAGGTATCGCAAAATGTGCCGTTGATAAAACAGGTAAACCAAAAGCCATGGCTTCTAATATGGCAAAACCAAAGGTTTCTTGATAAGTCGGAGACACAAAAATATCCGCTTTAGGATAAATGTTTTTAAACAATTCCGGTCTAGTGACTTTTGTATGAACAATATTGGGATTACTGGCAATTTTCTTCTGGTATGTAGCGTGAAGATGTTGATTATGGGTATCTAGCTGTGTGTTGCCTATTATTTGAAGTTTTATATGCTTGTATTTTATTTGCAGTTGTTCAAAGGCATCAGCAACATTTGCTCCACCTTTGCGAAAAAAATCACCAACAAATAATATGATAATGTCATCTTTGGCCTTTTTTGGGGCCAGTTCAGGCAAGCTAATACACGGAGATACCACTTCACACTTTGCTCTAATATCAGCATCTATTTGCCCCGCATAGGTGGATAGCGTGTTTAGTCCAGCTTGGCTTTTAAACAGTATTTTTTTAAAATTATCACGTTTAAATACTTGTTCGATTAATTTAAGACGTATGTTTCTGGGTAACGGTAAACCAAACAAACCAAAATTAGCGGTGCCAGAAAACTCTGCTGGAGTGTATATACAGTTCTGCTTGGTATGTGCAGGAAATATAGGCGCTTCAACTATATCTATTTCTGGATCTTCATAGTACTTGAAAAAACCTTTTGCTGAGCTTGTCACTATCCTGCTTAGAATATGAGGTTTCCGGTCTATAAACTCATATTGATAACCTTGAGGTGGATAGTTTACATATTCTTGAGCGATACCATGGCGTTCAGTAATACCAATTATTCTATTCTTTTGTGACACTATTTTTAACTCCCAATTTCTGTGAGTTGCTTACAAATTTGCTGATAACTCATTACCATTTTTTGGTCCGAAAATTTAGAATGAAATATACTTTTGGCTTCTACACTTAAAGATTCGCGTGTTTTGGGCATTGTTGTAAGCAATAGTATTTTTTCTGCAAAATCTTTGAAATCATCATTTTTAGTTACATAACCAGATAATTGGTCGGTAACTATCTCTGGATTACCCCCCGCATCGGTTGCCACGCAGGGTTTACCGAGTGCCATCGCTTCAAGTAGGGTCATGGATGTACCTTCACTCAAAGAAGACAGTAAGAAGATATCCATCAAGGCTAAGTAATGTTGGGGCTGTGGCTCGTAGCCAGGTAAAATAACTTGGCCTTTTAGGCCCAGCTGCTTTATTTTGCTTTCAATGTTATTTCGTTCTTCACCATCACCGACAATAATCAACACTGTGTTTGCATGCTCTTTTAACACTAATGCAAAAGCCTCTAGCATCATGCTGTGATTTTTAATCGGGTCTAAACGAGCAATGGTGCCTAGTATGATAGTGTCTTGTGATATACCTAGTTTTTCTCTCAGTGCTGCGACCAAACAAGCATTAGTCGAGTTTGAAAATATTCCAGAGAGTAAAATAGAAGTCATTTACAACGGC
>JAESUN010000365.1 GCA_016763045.1 Opitutaceae bacterium
ACGACTTACAAAAACAATAATTATGTTTAGTAACAGCAATCACTCTTTAATAATCAAATCTCTAGTAGAGCGAATTTCAAGACTTATAAATTTACCAGATATTTTTAGCTTACCAAATATTGCGAACTTAGCGAAAACACTTTTCTCAAAGTTTAAGTACTGAACTTGATTAGGTGCTACAAATACTGAAAATCTTGAGTTTTGATTTATTTTGAACAATAGCTTCACACTATCGCCAACTGTAGTTGCACTGAAGAGTTTGTTGGCGTTATTGAGATTGTAAGAATTAATCCTAAAGTTAGTTACGGAAAAATTCTATCTGAAGAGGACCCTGAATACGCACCAATTGAAGCAGGGAATATTGTGCGTAAAGCGCAATAGAAGAGGGAGCTAAAATGAAGGTAATATCTAAAAAAAGGAATTGGTTGTTGGCTGCTACGCTGATGGTGTTAGGCATTCAGCTGGTGATGGCTGGGCCAGCGACCCTTCAGGGTCAAAAAAACAAAGTAAAAATAGCGGTTATGGGTCAGGGGGACTTTCACCCAGACCGCACAGTCAAAGGAAATATAAAAACCTTACCGGACGGCCTTGCAGCTCGTTTTATTGAAAACTTAATATCGACAAAACGGTTTGATGTTGTAGAAAGGAGCGCGCTTCGTCATGTGATTCGTGAGCAGAACTTTGGTGCAAAGAAGACAGTGAGTGATCTTGATAAGGTCATTGAGGCAACGGTTGAGGACTTGCCAGATGTCAATGGCTGGACGGTAGCAGCAGCTAGTTCAGCGGCTAACCATAATGACCAACTTAAGGACTTTATGAAACTGGGTAGCACAGTTGGCGCAGACTATATTGTGTATGCTGTTTTAGAGCAGCAGAAAGCTAGCGTTAAAGTGAGCGGTGTGCCGTTCAGTGATCGAGGTCGAAAGGTTGTAAAAAACCAAGTTGATGCACGATTGCGGCTGAGGGTTATTGAGACGGCTAAAGGGCGTGTTATTGGCGCGGATAGCATTAGAACTAAAATTTCAGAGACTGTTTTTTCGGGACGGGAACTGTCACAAGATGAATACTCAATGTTTGACCATTTGGGTTTGCGAGGGGCTATTAGTGTGCTTGATATGATCTTTCCTGCTCAGGTGATTGGAGAAGAGCCTTGGGTTGTGAATAGAGGGAGCAATGAACAAGTTTCAATAGGTGATTCTTATGCGATATATCGAGAAGGGAAAGAGATAAAAGACTCTTCTGGTATTGTGATAGGGAGACTCCGTAGCGAGATTGGTGTCGCTAAAGTTAGCCAAGTTCAAGATACGTTTTCAATTATTACAGCGCTTGAAGGCACATTTAAAGTTAATGATTTAGCAATATCGAAAAGCAAGGTTGCAAGTACGTCAGCTAGTGGCAAGACTGCGCCGGCCTTAGTAAAAGGGAGTGCGCTCTCTACCCTGCGCCCTAGGCTGGCAGTTGGCTTGATTAAAGCGAGTTCAGCAGCAACGACAGGGGTGGATATTAATAAGCATATTCCGGCCTTTACCGATACGTTAATCTCGCGTTTAACACAAACCAAACGTTTTCAATTAATAGATCGGCAGGAAACGGATCAGTTGCTTGAAGAACAGCTTGCACAAGCGATGGCAGAAAATCGCGACATGCCATCAGCGATGGGGCAGTTAAAGGGCGCTGATTACATTGTAATTGGCAGTGTTTCTAACTTTATTATAGAAGAACGAAGCGTGCGATTACCGGGGTCATCGAAAGTGTTTATTTCAAATGTGGGTCATGTTGAAGGTAATATGCGCATTGTCGATGCTCGGACTGGCGACATTATGGAGTCACGCAAAATATCTATTAGCCAAACGGTTAAGAAAACAACAACCGAGAGTCATATAATTACTGAGTTAGCGGATGCATATGCTGAAGCAATAACAACGAACTTAATGAATGCTTTATACCCTATTAAAGTGGCAGCTGTTGTGTCTGAAATTGCTTATATTAATAGGGGCAAAGACGGCGGATTATCAGTAGGTGATACGCTTCGCGTTATTCGAACGGGAGAGGCTATTATTGACCCGGATATAGGTGTTCAATTGGGTAAGGCTGAAACGGAGCTGGGTATGCTTGAATTGATTGAAGTAGATGATGCACGTTCAAAAGCGCAAGTGAATGGTTTGGCGCTAATGCCTGGTGATTTACTTAAGCGAATTAGCAAGTCTAAAAAAGGATCAAAATCAAGCGTTGCTGTTAGATCGGGTGGTAGTGCAGATAAGATGAGTGATGGTGCGCTAACGCTAGCAGTTGGTCATGTAAAAATTAACCCACGTGGGCATAATAGTCGCCTGACAAAGGTGAGTGATAATCGCATTACTAATGATCTAATGGTGAAGCTATCACAGTTCCAAGAATTCGATATTATGGAGCGTAAAGAAATTGATCAGGTGTTGGATGAAAAGGCATTTTCTTCTATTGCCAGAGGTGACGCTGCAGGGTCGTCGTTAGGTGAGCTTCAAGGTGCAGATTATTTAATACATGCTGTTATTGATGACTTTATGGTTCGCACTGAAAAGAAAAAAATTCCTTATATAGATGAGCTTCAAGTACGTTATTTTGGAACAGTAGAGGCATCACTGCGCCTAGTGGATGTGCATACTGGAAAAGTAAAAAGTGCTATCAAGATTAGGCTTAATAATCGAATTAAAAATGTAGAAAGCGACTCAATGGCAACGAATGATTTAATCGACCAGTTGACCACAGAGATGGCTACACGCATTAGTGATGACTTGACCGCTCGCCAACGCGGGGAATTAGTGCCTGTGGGTAGAAAAGTGAAGTCAATTAAAAAGAAAACAGCGCCAGCTGTTAGACGGCCTAAGTTTTAATATATTAAGTTGGAAATACCCAGAATGAAATACGTTAAACAAACGACTAAATATGCATTGCTTGTATTAGCAATGTCGAGTTTGGGTGCGCATGCCTTTGACTTTTCGACAATTTCAAATGCAGTTAGTTCGGTGGCCAAAACACAACAAGTTCAACCGAAAAGTGTAGCAGCTAGTGCGGTGATTTTAAAAGCAGGGACGGCTAATAAGCGAAAGGTTGTGTACGAAGGATATTCAAAGGAAATGCTGCCCGTTAAGAAGTTAATTGCGCAAGGAAAAGTTGAAGAGGCCATTAAAGTAAAATTCAAGCCCGGCAGTAATATCGATGATTTAGGTGCGCTAGGTAACCTTGAATTAGGTCTGATGATGCTTGATGCGACTAAGGTAGCGGATGCAAATAAGCACTTTACGAAGGCAGAAGTAGAGCAGGTTGGTAAGGGAGATAGAGGGACTATCTCAAGTCTCGGTTTATCTTTATTTGGATCCGCTCTTTCTACCTTGAGTGGAAATGGTGAGTTAGGAGAGTATTCAGGCGTGGGGTATGAGCGGGTGCTGATGCTCAACTATAAATCTATAGCTTATTTACTTGAAGGGGAGCGAAAAGCTTACAACGTTACTCGGCGAGCAATCGAACTACAAAATATAGAGAAAAAAGCATTCGATCAAAAAATACGTGAAGCAAAAAAAGAAATAGCAGAAGAAGAAGCGGCTCAAAAAGAGAAAGGCGCTGAGCTTGAAAAAGTAGGCTTTTCCTCAATTATTAAAAAGCAATTTAAGTCGTCCGACAAAAAAGCGTCAAAAGTACCGAATGCATTTGTGAATCCTTTTGGTTTTTATATTGCGGGTGTTGTTCAAGAGTTTGATAGTTATGAGGATAGAAGCCTTAGAGATAATGCACGTATTTCTTATAAAAAGGCTTTAGAGCTGAATCCTCATAGTCGTGTTATTAAACAAGCGGTAAAAGAAATTCAAAAACGAGCGCCGAAAAATAGGCGTTTAGTCCATGTGATTGTTGGAGATGGGTTTGCTCCAGAGAAAAAACTACTCAAGTTTGATTTGAGTATGGGGTTGGCGTTACCAACAAATATTGAACTTCCCATATATGAAGCTGTTCCGTCAAAAGTCCACCGTATAGAGGTTCAAACGACAACCGGTAAGCGTTGGAGTAGGTTGTCAGAAGTAGCAGATATTTCGGCGCTTGCGCTGAGGCATCAAAAAGAATCCGGCCCGTTTGCACAGTTAAGCATGATGACAACGGTTATACGAAATGTAATTGAAGGTCATGCCTGGAATCAAGCCACACAAAGTGCGGGGGTTTTTGGCGGACTAGTGAATGGGGTAAAAGAGGCAAGGGAAACGATGATTCACCCCGATATGCGCTCTTGGTCAACATTGCCTTCAAGGTTATTGGCGGCTCGTATATTTGTTCCTAAATCGGTTTCTCGAATTAAACTGGTGTCTTACGATAAGAGGGGAAAAAAATTAAGCAGTAAAATTGTTAAATTAGATAAAAATAGTCATAACCTTGTTTATGCTCGAACAATTGACAGCACTATGTATGCTGCCAGTAGCAAAGAAATGTGGATAAAAGTCAAATGAAAAAATTATATTTAAGCATCATACTTACTTTTTTAATGAGCGGATGTAGTGCGATTGGGCTGCAACCAAACATTCAGCATCACCAGCAAAATACAATTAGCACCGTGCACCCTAGAGCGCAGTTAGTCGCAGCGTCTACCAGTTTGGTTGGGGAATTAGATATGGTGAATGTAAGATTTGGTACAGTTGGCCAATTGCAACGCGCCGAAGTATCTATACAAAACTTAAGCAATAAACGCTATTCATTAGAGTATCTTTATACGTGGGAAGATCAGCAGGGCTTTGCTATCAATCAAAATGTGGTTTGGAAACGCTTCACGTTAGCGCCAAGAGCGGTTAAGAGCTTTCAAACGATTGGACCTACACCAGATGCATATAAGGTCAACATGACGGTTAGGTTGCCTGACGATATTTTTATACATCAATACATCACTTCACCTAAACGATAACGTACACAATAAATTATTAGGATTATTATATGATTATTAAACAGTTTTTTTCATTAACTCTTATAGCGCTTCTATTAACAGGTTGCCAGACAAATCCGTTGATTACGGGTGGACAATCAAATGTATCAATAGTCGGCTCAGGGGAGAGAGGACACCTTACAGCACAGCTGACGATGGCGGACTATACGGAGCTGGCTGAAAAAGTGACCAATAAAATGCTATCTTCAAAACTTGTTCAGAAATGGGGGCAAAAGAGGCCTCGTTTGATTTTAGCTAAATTACGAAATAACACAGATAATGAAAGTATTCGGATGCAGGATGTTTATGATCGTATTACTGAAACGTTATTAAACTCCGGTCTGGTACGTTTGGTAGACACATCAGCAACTAGCTTTAATTATGTTGTACGTTCAGAGCTAAGCTCTAACCGCCAATATGGCGCGGACGGTCAAGAATTAGTGGGCTATAAACTAGAGCTTAAAATGATGACGATTGATGGTGAGATGAAAGGTCAATGGTCTGGAATGCTAACGCTAGCTAAAGGAAAGCGCTCTTTCCTCTAGTGTTCTGCGCCAGAAGGCAAGGAAAGCTTTATATTGCTATTTAAGCAATAACGGTTGCATGCAACGCCTAAGCTTAGCGGGCGAACAGATTCATTAAAATGGCCTTGTCACGTTATACTGTGACTCGGCCATTTTTTTATCATTCGTATGTCTGTCCTCCCTAAAAGTAAGTCATTAAGCGCTCTCATTAAGCAATGTTTGAACAGTCAGCAGTTTGGCTTCAAGCGTCAGCTAAAAAATATACGTTCAAGTAAGGAAGGCGGCCGTAACGATGCCTTAGAGCGGCTTCGCTCTAAGGTTGAGCAATCCATTCAGCAAGTTGAAAAAAGGCGAGCAAGCTGCCCGACCATTGAATACCCTGACCTGCCTATCAGTGATAAACGGCAGGACATAGCGGATCTAATACAACAGCACCAAGTGGTTATCCTTTGCGGCGAAACAGGCTCAGGAAAAACCACACAATTACCTAAAATTTGCTTAGCGTTAGGTCGTGGCTTTAAAGGCCAAATTGGCCATACGCAA
>JAESUN010000366.1 GCA_016763045.1 Opitutaceae bacterium
TATTGAGATTTTTTTAACCGCTTCATTCTCCCCATAAAAGATAGAGAAGTCATGTGCTTCGATATGAGCCCTTATTCCATTAGCTTCGAAAGCCTCCACTTCGACCCCCTTTTTATCCTCTGAGTCTGGCATTGTGACAGACTTAAAGCTCTCATTTAAGACACTCTCGTTATCCATCGTTTTTTGATCTAAAGTCATAGTATTCATCATCCTTTTTATCTTTGAAGTTTCTTTGAAATTCGGGCTCTGAGAATAACGGCAGTGAGGTTAAACAGCAGAACGATCAGGATCAGAACCATGACCATACCAAACTGCACATGACGGATTTCATCCACAGCCTCATGCTCCGTTGAAAGATTAAAAATGTTCCAAGAAAGAGCATAGGTAGGATGAGATAATGCTTCGATTGGATTATACAAAACCCCCATCACACTGACCGCTGCCGTAAAAATAATAGGAGCTGTCTCACCCGCTGCACGTCCCATACTAATGACAATACCTGTCAAAATGCCCGGTAAAGCCGACGGGAGAACAATCGTCAAAACCGTATGCCACTTCCCCGCGCCTAAACTCAAAGCAGCACTTTTATAAGTTTGCGGGACAGATTTGATCGCTTCCTCAGATGCTCGGATAATCATCGGGAGAATTAACAGTCCAAGAGTAAGAGACCCTGCCAAAACACTTTTTGAAGGCGAGACATGTAGTGTATTAATAAAAAAAGCTAATCCAAAAAGCCCAAAAACAATACTGGGAACACCCGCCAAAGTGCTAATACAACTTCTTAAAAAAGAAACTATGTATCCCCCTTGTGTGTATTCAGTTAAATAGATTGCGGTTATAATACCAATGGGGACGGCAAACAAGATCGCTCCCAGCGTTAAATAAATGGTCCCCAACACCTCCGGCATAATACCTCCAAACATATGGGCATCCATCGATTTATCCGTCAGAAAACCCCAATAAAATGTCCACCGAGGCTCTAGCAATTCTTTCTCTTTTTGCTCAATATAAGGAAATAACGGTTCAAGGGCCGTTCCTTCAAATTCATCCATCCGAGGTGTATAGAAAAGCTTTCCCATTCCCGATGAATCAGAATAATCCCATTCTTCCGTATTAAGCAAAAGATGAAGCTTTATCTGAGCTCTTTCCCAACGAGACTGGCCATATTGCTTGCGTACTAAAACAGGTGATTTCGCACCGGGTGCAGGGCCTAATAGATCATGCACAAGTTCTTTCACTTCGGAGAAACTCTCTTGTGAAAGCTCCAACTGACTAACCCTTTTGACAATGACTTTAGTTTTATTTCCAAGATCCACTGACCTCTCCTCGTACGTTTCAAAACGTCTCGAAACATCCTGTAGGATTCTGAATTTATCAGAAAAATCTTCTGCCTTGTTCAGACGTTTTAAGCGACGCTTGATCTTTTTTCCAAAGGCATCATCCGGCATCCCTAGCTCGTGGCACAGACGAATGACCTCATTCAATTTTTCTCCCTGCTCAGCTTCAAACTGATTGAGCATACGATAGATCGGGCGACGGGCAGAATTCACTCGAACGATTTCCTCATCCAGAGATGAGCGATTCCCACGTTCAAATTTATCCATAAGAAAACGCCTGTGTTCAATCGTTCCCTGAAAAAGAAATGCTCCAGAGCCTCTCTTAAAAATCGGAAGTAAAATGACTAATAAAGCACCTCCCATTATGAAGAGAGAAAATAATCCCAACCCCGAAAACGACTTATCTAAAAGTTTTCTAGTTTCTAGTCTCATTATACCCCTCCTCTCAACTTTTTCATCTGACGAGAAACAACCCATTCACTCGCAAAATTACACAACAGTGAAAAAACCAGCAAAACGAGACCCATCACAAACAGAACATGATATCTCGCAGATCCCAAAACATGATCCGCTTCACCCATATCACCCGCAATAGTCGCAGGAAGCGTTCTCACCGGTTCAAGAAAATCATATAAAGGCACCGGAATTTGAGCCGCATTTCCAGATGCCATCCAGACCACCATTGTTTCACCCAATGCTCGCATAACCCCCAAAAGTACAGCCGCGAGGATTCCGCTGCTTGCGGCAGGAATAACAACCTTGATCACTGTCTCTGCCCGAGTCGCTCCCAAAGCATAGCTCCCCTGTCGAAGTTCACTACCAACTGCTTGTAAAGCATCTTCTGAAACACTGACCACTGTGGGCAGAGCCATGATACCCAATATAATGGATACATTCAAAGCATTTGTTCCCGTCGTAATATTCAAACCACCAAGAATATCTCCCACAGTATAGAGTAAGAAGCATGAGCCTATTCCCAGGATTCCTATGAGAAAAAAACGAAACCTCTTTCGTCGATTTTCAGATGATACTCCTGTCGTCAATAAATCCGAAAAAACCATAACTCCTAAAAAAAGCAGAGGCGTCGCCAATATCCACCACGCAACAGATAACAACGCTCCCCCTCTCTCCTGAAGTAATGGGGCAAAAACGACCAATGCAAAAAAACCATACGCAACAGACGGTATCGCCGCCAGAATTTCGATAACGGGTTTGACCATTTGGCGAATGGAAAAAGGTAAAACATCACTCAGATAAACCGAAGCAGAAACACCTAGTGGGACTGCTACAATAATCGCTCCAAACGCTACCATGGAACTTCCCACTAGAATAGAGAGAACCCCAAATTGAACCGGCTCTGCCGATGGATACCAATGAGGGTTTGTAAAGAACTCCAAAAAAGCATTTTCTCGGATTTGAAAAAAGGGGATGGCATCCTTGGCGATAAAATAGATGATGAAAAGAATCGCTCCTGTAGCGATAGTCGTCGCAGTCAGAAGAACCCCTCTCCCCAAAACACCGGATAACCTGCGCACAAGGCTTTCCCTTGAACTCAGGATAATATCTCTTGATGGATTGCTGTTCTTTTTCTTCAACATGATGATTGTGAGATCTTCCACACTCAGAAACTCAGTCTAGAGGAGTTCGATTGAGCCATTGTTAGTGGATTATTAGGATTCTGTTAGAAACATCGGAACCGAACTAAAAGCCCTCCTTCCATCAAAGGGCTCTCCACATCGAAAAAGAGGAATCGTCTCCTCATAAAAAGAGCCGCCCTGCAACATTTGCAGGGCGGCTCTTTCAAACAAGAAAAACTCGATCCCTTAATACTGGGTCACAGGGACAAAACCGATGTCTTCAATGATTTCCTGCCCTTCCTCCGTCAAATGAATCGTTACAAATGCGTGGACGTGGCTTCCGAGCTTAGGATATCCGTTGGTAAAGAAATAAAGAGGCCTCGCTACAGGATATTTCCCACTCGAAACCGTTTCTTGATCTGGATATACTCCATTAACCTTGAGGGCCTTAATCGAACGATCAACAAACCCAAGCCCGGCATACCCTATCGCCGATGGTGTATTCTGAACACGCTGCCTCACCGCGCCATTACTCCCAACATATTCTGCCCCAGACATAATCTTCTCCTTCACCTTCTTGCCATCAACCTGATGAGTCATGATCAGTTTGTAGAAAGTTTCATATGTCCCACTATTTGTATCACGGCTGATAACCACTATCTTTTGATTCGGACCACCCACCTGATTCCAGTTACGGATTTCTCCCATAAAAATCTTTCGGAGCTGCTCCACTGTAAGATCTGAAACTGGGTTACTTGGATGAACCATGAGGGGAAGCCCATCCATTGCCATCACATGAGGAACCGGCATCAAACCGTTCTCTGCCGCAGCCTTAAACTCACTGCCTTTCATAAATCGTGACATACTCGCAATGTCACAAACTCCATTTAAAAGGCTTTTCGCCCCATTTCCACTCCCTGACTCACTCACTGTTATATTTACATCAGGATTTCGAAGCATGTAGTATTCGGCAAAAGCCTTTGCTACTGGACCTACAGTTGTGGAACCGTCGATCGTTATCTCTTCCGCCAAAACGGCATTGCTAAACCCGATTAGTCCAACAACGATACTTAATTGTATTTTTCTAAAGAATTTCATTTTTTTATTACGTTTTTCAATTTAACGTCAGAAAAATAACATGAGCTAGTTAAGGCATTATGAGCGCTCTGTTAGAAATATGTCAGGAGCTACAAAACCTCATTTTCCACTACATCAATTTCATCTAACGAAGCTCATTCGCCTCTAATAAAAACCTGAAGAATAGTTATACTACCGAAAAACTCTCTTTGGGTATCACAAGAATGCTTGACCTTTACAGTTTTTTACAAAAATATAGAAAAGAGTAGGTGCTGGGAATTGATTAAAACTAAATGTCTTAGCATTGAAATATTTAGTCCATTTTCTAATACAGAAACAATTTGTCTGGTCGGCTGAGGAATGCA
>JAESUN010000367.1 GCA_016763045.1 Opitutaceae bacterium
CAGATTCTTTCATGCTTTGTTGAATCTCAAAGCGACGCGGTTTATCACTGGGGTTTTGAGGGATCGTTTCGTACGTGTATGTAGCCATGAAAGAATGGAACAGAAGATTAACTATCAAGTTCGCCAGTGGGTAGGTTCATGGGAAGAGCCTGTGGTTGCGAACAGGTTGTTTTAAGAGTTAAGTGACGGGATTCGTCGGAGGATTTTTCAAATGATTGCATCATTTCAACAACGTGAAGGGCCATTTCCCCGTTAACCCGATGGGGCCTGCCTGAACGAATGGCATATGCCATATCCGCAACACCAATTCCTCGTCCAACGTTTGTTTCGTGAGTATGGGGAATTTCGGTCCATTCTTTCTCCCGTCCTTTTTTCAAAAGGATTGTTCCTTCGAAGTCATTGGGATCCGGAACGCAAAGAGTTCCTTCTGTTCCATGAATTTCGAGCATTGGCAGATGGTTTCCCCATACATCGAAGCTCATGATGATGGTAGCGGTGAGGTTATTGGCGAAATCGATGGTGCCTGTTAAATGCGTTGGAACTTCAACAGGTAGGACGGTCCCCTTGAAAGGCTCACTCGTAATCGTTCGAGTGGGGAATGATTTTTTGGTAGAACCGGAGATTCGGACTGCTGGGCCCAGTAGGTTGACGAGTGCAGTTAAATAATAGGGACCCATATCAAACATGGGGCCTCCTCCTTCTTGATAGTAGAATGAAGGGTTTGGGTGCCAGTTCTCGTGCCCATGTGAAGCCCAGAATGCTGTTGCTGCGATGGGATCCCCTATCGCTCCATCGTCAATGAGTTTACGACAGGTTTGTCCGCCTCCTCCTAGAAATGTATCCGGAGCACAACCAACTCGTAGGTTTTTTTCTTTCGCTAAACGGTAGGTTTCCTCTGCTTCGGGTAAATCTAGTCCGAAAGGTTTTTCACAGTAGGCATGCTTGCCCGCATTCAAGATCGTTTGATTGAGTGAAGCATGAAATTTAGGGATCGTCAGATTAATGATTATTTCAATATCTGGATGTTGTATCAGTTCCTCAACAGATAGAGCTTGGGGGATATCGAACTTCTCTGCTTGGGTTTTTGCTCGTTCGTGATCGATATCTGCACAGGCGATGATCTCCAGTATTTTGAATTTGGCGGATCCTTCGAAATAGGCTTTGCTAATGGCTCCACAGCCAATAATACCGACTTTTACGGGTTTCATATAAATTATTTTGGGGAGTTATTAAGGATAAGAAATACTAAGAGGCTGTGAGAAATTTAAGTGAAGAAAGTAAGCCCTCTTTCTCAGCGTCACTGGAATTATTATAGTCACTATCTTCCAGCTCTATGGAGACAAGCCCTTTGTAATTCTTTTGGTTTAAGAGAGAAAATACTTCTTTCCAGTCAGTGATTCCTTTTCCGGGAATCGTATAACGCCAGCTCCATTCTCCAAAATCAATTGGCGGTTTAAATGCCGCGGGAAGTTCATGTCCGTATTCATAGAGGTTTTCATGAAGTATTTCGGTGTCTTTGGCATGAACATGATAAACACGTTCGGAAAATTCATTGAGAAAACGGAGAGGATCAATCCCCATTCGGATGAGATGAGATGGGTCGTAGTTGATGCCTAGGCTCTTGGACGAGATTTCTTTGAAGAGTGTCCGAAAAGTTTCTGGGGTACAGCAAAGGGATCCGAGTCCAGGCCAGCCTTCGATGACAACGGAACTATTATTTGCCTCCAGGACGGGGACCAGCTCTTGGAAGCTTTCCAGCATGAAACTGAAATTTTTCTTCCGTTCTAGGCTTGGATCTTCTGGTAACATAACAACAAAGAAGAGATTGGCCAAGGATGTGGAACAGGTCTCGATGTAGCGGCTTGCTTTTTCAACAGCTTCCTTGCGGGTTTCTGGATTTGCAGAGATCAGTTGATTCCAATAGGGGAGATCAACGCTTCCTATCTTCATCATTGTCTCTTCCGGGATGGCAACATATTGTTCGGCATCACTTCCGAGATCCAAAAAAGCAAACTGGTTTTCATGTGCCCAGGTGATGAGAGATTGAATGTCGTTTTGCCAATTACTCCATCCTCGTCGAAATCCGATGGGGAAATGTCCAGTGTGTGTTTTTGATGTCAATTTTTCGGTCATTATTTTTGATTGAGTGGGTGTCTCGGTAGGAAGGAAACTCTTCGGTAGTCCGATGGACTGAAGCCCTTCATTTTTTTAAATAAGGTTGAGAAATATTGATTTGATCTGAATCCACATACTTTCGCGATTTGAGAGAGATTCATTTCTTTCTCTGTTTCAAGTAGATGGATAGCGTTGGTTATACGGCATGTATTCAGGTATTCGATGGGGCTTTGATTGGTGAGTTTGCGACAGATGATGGCAAACTGGTTGCGTGCCAAGCCGCATTGCCGGGCCATGGTGTCCAGGGTCCATGGTTGGTCTAGTTGGGTTGGTAATTGATCAAAGAAAGTTTTAACACAGTGACTAGAAAATGTGCGGATACTTTCTTCATGCGAAGGACTGGCTGGGGTAGAGTCTTTCATTTCTTACTGCCAAAGACTGATCGCACGTAAACGTTGTTCGTATAGTTGGCCAATTGTTTGGAGAGAGTAACGTTCTTCCATTGTTTCCCTTCCTTTCTTGGAGATCTTATCGCGAAATACGTCGTCTTCAAATACTTTCCTCATAAACCAGGCGGCGTGTTCAATATCTGGATTTGCCCAAATTTGACCCTTGCCGTAAGGCCCATGATTTTTTTCGAGCTTGATGAGTTGGTAATTAACGGGGCATCCGTTTTCGAGGTTTACGAATTCCGATGTAGCTGACCAATTTGTAGAGATGACCGGTTTTTGGAGATACATCGATTCTGCGACTGAAAGTCCAAATCCTTCAGAACGGTGAAGCGAAACGAAACAATCGCAGGCATCTTGGAGAGCGTATACATCGGCTCGGGGTAGTGTTCTGGGAACAAGATGAACATTACGCAGATCTTTGACGGATTCTTTAAGTATCTCAAAATCAGATTCGTTTTTCTTTATCCCATGCACTTTCATTACTAGCCCGACTTTTTCGGAGGAATTTTGAAAAGCTTTACGGAATGCATTGATGACAGCTTTGGGGTTTTTTCGTTCCTGATAGCTGTTCAGGTCATACATGAAGAGAAAGAGGAATTGATCTTCAGGGAGATTGAACTTTGCCCGATTGCTTCCAGTTAGTCGTTGGAAACTGATAGGGTGGGGTATTGTAAGAACAGGGATGGGAGATTTACGGGAGATTGCTTCTGTCACAAACTGAGAGGGAGTCCAGATTTCATCGAAATAACGAAAGAACCGCATCCACGAATCGGGGAACTCAGGTAGTTCCCATGCCCAGTAGGCTATGTTGTATTTTCCTTTTCTGAAGTCTTCTCCATGCCAATGATCAATATCGCCTGCTTGTGCTGCATCAATGTGAAAAATGTTAACCGGATGACCGTTTTCTGTTTCGAGTTTATTGCTGTATGTGTTGTCTCCTTGGGCAGCGAGGCAGTTTAATTTGCATTCAATCAATGAATGAGGGAGTGATGTTTTGGACAGGGCATTTGCCATGTAGCGAACGGATTCTCCGACTCCCAGTTCTGCTTTGAACCAACCAATTAAATTGAGGCCTTACTTGCTGTAGCGCGTGACGAAATCACTGACAATAGGTATGTTGGGATTATTGAAATTAAGGACGCTTTCTTTGTTGATTAGAATTTCACTGAATCGAAGGCGTTTGTTTTTTTCTTGGGAGCGATAGGACTGTAACCGATTCCTCAGGGCTTTTGGAAGGGGCCATTTTTCCGTGATTCTGCCTAAATAGGCCAAGGCATTGCTGATCCCAATTCCTAATAAGGTGATTTGAATAATGGTTGTAGAGCGAGGGTCTATCAGAGTGACCGGCATTTCTAGGTTGAAGATGCCTTCTTCAATTTTGAGCCAGGTCTTTTCTTTTCCCCCAAGAGTTCCGATCTTTAATCCCAACTTTCCTTTGGAAGCGATGCTGTTATCGGTTTCCGGGAGTAATACACCTTTTATGGTAAGAGTTTTTACGGGGATATTTGCAGGTAATGTAACGGTGGCTTTTTTCCTTATCCAGACCAGACCAGTTTTGTCGTTTGTGGGAGGGAAACCGATGAAATCGAATTCTTTAAAAGAGATGGAAAGAGAGGGGCTTTTGTTCGGGCTGGCTCCAAGTAAATGTTCCCAGTGGGTATGTGTTTCCCTCATGCGAGCTTTTGCATAGGCAACGCCAGCTTCTGAAAGTAAGGGGTTGCCTATCTTCAGCTTATTGGAAATAGCTTGCCCATGTAAGTCCCAGGTGAAAATGCCTGGGGATTTTCTGAGTTCTTGGAGATAAAAATTTGGCCATTTTTCTGAGGCTAAAATTGCGATTTTATTATTCCATTTTTCAAATAAGTAGCGGCAATTTTTTTCATCCTGCAGACTCGCTGTTCTACTGGCACTCACGTGGTGGCGGATAAGACTCTTATTCGCTATCATGATCTTCTTACCTGATTCGGTGGCTTTGAAACAGAGGTCGATGTCTTCACAACCATTGATAAATTTCTCGTCAAACCCGTTGATTTCGAAAAATAAACTTCTCTCGATGAGAAGGCATGCACCGGTAGTGGCAGGGGAAGCAGAGTAATGGGTGTTGGGGATCGTTTGTGAGTGGTGAGCCTTTCCATTGATGGCAAAGGTGATGCCGGAGTGATCAATCTCTCCTGTTTTAATCGATGTTTGTATATTACCGACAATGCCTGTGTTTTGGTCTTCTGCAAAAGCATTCATCATGGGCTCCAACCACCCAGGTGAGAATTCCAGGTCGTTGTTGAGTAGGCAAACGAACCGTCCTTTTGAGGCCTTTACTCCGATGTTGTTGGAACACGCATACCCTTTATTTTGTTCGTTTAGGATAATCTTATAACGAGGCGCGGGTAGTTTTGCGATGAAGTCTCTTGTCCCGTCGCTGCTGGCATCGTCTACCAGTACAATCTCATAGCTGATTGTAGAAGGTACGCTTTTCTCCAGAGTGGTCAGGCATTCGTGGGTCAGGGGCAAATTGTTGTAAAGAGGTATGATAAAAGATACCTCTATGGGAGATGTGGAATCGGTGGAATTCGTTTTCATTCAAAGCGTTCGCCTGTTCTGGTTTCTTTTGCCAGTGAAAAGTCGGCTTTACGTAAGGTTAAGTTCAAATTGTAGACGGGGTCTTTGAACAAAATTTTGCCCCATTTACCTTCCATAAATTGGATTTCTTTTTTGAATCGATCAATCTGATCAAGTGAAAGGTCATCTTTTCTGGATGCAGATTCATGGTGATAGAATTCTGCGAACGGAGTCCACAAGTTTCGATAACCCGCTTCGCGTAGGCGCAAGCAAAAGTCGACGTCGTTAAAAGCGATTGCTAGGTTGTTTTCATCAAATCCTTTTATTTGAGTGAATTTTGCTTTGCTGACCAGCATGCATGCGGCAGTGATTGCGCTATAGTTCTGCACTAATCTAGCGCGATTGACGATGCCCTCACTGCCTCGTGAAAAGTGTCTGTAAGCATGTGCCGCGATGCCTCCCATTCCTAAAATAACACCGGCATGCTGGATCGTGTCATTTGGGTAGTAGAGCATTGAGCCAACTGCGCCGATTTCCGCTCGCTGAGCATGGGTTAGCATTTCTTCTACCCAGTTGCTAGTGATGACAGTGATGTCATTATTGAGGAAGCAAAGATAGTCTCCAGAAGCGTATGAAACTGATTGATTGATTATTCTGGAAAAGTTGAAGGACCCTTTTATTTGGATTATTTTGACTCCTTCTCTCTGAATATCTTTCAAGAACCTCTTGGTTGATTTGTCATCAGTGTCATTGTCTGCGATGATGATTTCGAGATTGGGGTATGTTGTCTTTTTGAGGATACTATCAATACAGGGTTCAAGTAGATTTCTTTGGTTTCGCGTTGGGATGATGATGGAAACCAACGGCATGGCGGTTAGCCTGTAAGTGGTTTTCCAATGAGTTCCAGGGACTGGGGATAATTCCACTTGTTCGCCCTTTCGTCTGAAATGATCATTGAGTGCTTTGAAAGCTGATTGAGTCGTATAATTTTTTTCTTCAGGGGCATATGCGGTTGATCCTTTTATAGCCCGCCAATGATAGAGGATCTTGGGAATATGCTTGATCCTTTCATTGGAGGTTTTTTCGGATATACGCAAAGCAAGATCCCAATCTTGAGAACCTTCGTAGCCTACTTTGAAACCGCCTGTTTTACGAACAAGGGATGTTCTGAATACACCCAGATGGCTAATCATGTTTTGGGCTAGAAATAAATCAGGGTTCCAGTCTGGTTTGAAATAAGGTTCAAAATAATGGTCTTCTGTATCTACTTTGTCTTCATCTGAATAGATGATGTCGGCTTTTGGGCTTTCGTTGATCAAAAATGCGACTTCTGCTAATGCATCTTCAGTGAGTTCATCATCGTGGTCTAGTAGCGCTATGAATTCTCCAGTAGCCATTTTAAGGGCTGAATTGGATGCTTTGCTTATATGTCCATTGGCTTTTCTAAAACAAATTTTTATGCGATTATCATTAAGAGCAGACTCATTTAATATCGTGCGAATATGAGGTTTCGTGGAGGCATCATCTGAGATACATAATTCCCAGTTAGAGTAGATTTGGTCGGTAACAGATTTGATCGCCAGTCGAAGCCATTTTTCATCAGTATTATAAACAGGAAGAAGAACTGAAATTAAAGGACGATGGGGAAGTGACTTGATTTTTGAGTGGAGGACAGCTTTTTTTTCTTTCGTAAGCGTTTGGTTCTTATCGATCCATTGCTGGTCATATCGAATAGAGGTGTCTTCGACTGTTGAAGGATTGTTCTTCTGAGGGCTATCTAAGCTGAGGGTCTCTTCTTCATCCCTTTTTTTTATGGAAGTTGATTCTTGCTTAGGGAAGGGCTCACTTTTTTTTTTAGTGAACGGATCGATGAGTCGTCTTCGAAAGAACCTTAATGGGAAAGTTATTTTCCATGAAAAAGTATTTTGCACCCGCGATGTTTTACCACGAAATATTTCGGTGTCTCTTTTTTCTTGGACTAGTTGCTCTTCTAATTGGGTTGTTTGCTCCTCTAGCTTGGTTTGGGTGCTTTTCAGCTCCTTGATTGTTGCCTCATTTTTTCGGTTTTCTTGGTGGGATTGATCCAGTAACCGGGAGGCCTCTCTGGTTTCAGAAAAGCTCTCTTGTAAGCAGTCCTTTAGTTCCAAAAGTAGTTCTATTTTATCTTCTTTATCAGAACTGATCTGAGACGTTAAAGAGGACGTCAGGGTGGGGAGGAGGTCTTTTTGGGAAAGGCTTGTTCCTCGTAACGCTTTCCAAAGAGTTGAATCTTGTTTCTCCTCTACGATTTTTTGATAAAATGAAAAGATATCGGCTGTGTTCTTTCGGGTATCGAAATTCTTTTTTGCAAAAGAAACCCCGTTTTCTGCGATTTGCTTGGACAGGTGAGGATTATCAAAAAGTCGTTGGCAGGCATTGGAAATTTCTTCGGGAGTTCCTTTTTGCAGTAGCAGAGCGTTTTCTCCGTCAGACAGTTTAAGCCCGATGTTTGTTTGGGGCAAAATAACTGGTTTCCCCATGGAGAGAAATTCAGGGACTTTGCTGGGTAGCCGAAAACGATTGAATGAGTCATCTGATCCGGGCTGAACAAAGACGTCAGCAAGGGCCAAGTAATGAGGTAATAAGTCGAAATCAACATATCCCAAGTCGACAATATTTTTGGAGAGATCGAATCCAAATGACTTAATGAAATCGGGATCGTTGAAGCCTGTCCTGATTAATTTGGTTGCGGTGCCACGATCATTCAAGAGTTGAATGGCGAGATACAGGGCGCGAATGTCTTCCCGGTTCGCACTGGTGCAACCGCCATGATAGACGATGACTTTCTCTCCCTCTTTAATACCAATATCCGAACGATTAATGTTACTGGAATCTAAAGGGTGGAAATGGTCAAAATTAACAGGTGGAGAGATTGTTTGCTGAGGAATTCTTGAGGGGATGAGTTCTTTTAATGCATCTGTTATGACAGTGGCTCCATCACATAGACTGATGAAAGG
>JAESUN010000368.1 GCA_016763045.1 Opitutaceae bacterium
CAACGACTTCATAACAGTTTAAAGTATTGAAATGCCGATCATTTAGATCGGCATTTTTTTTACCTTCCTTACCAAAAAGGAATCGTATCATTCGCAATATATCCCTTGGAAAGGATCGGTCTAGAAAGAAGCAAGTGGCGACAAGAACTTCCGAAACGCATTAGTTAATTTATTCGTTTTTGAATCCGGAACGGATATTGAAGTTGAAAAGCCTGTCTCCCTCTTCAAAGCTCCACGCTTCCTTCGAATATTTATGGCAGACCTTATTGTACATGGCGGCAAACCTCTCTCAGGTGAAATCACACCTTCGGGTAATAAAAATGCAGTTCTTCCTATTCTCTGCGCCAGTCTACTGACAACAGAGCCCGTCACTCTGCACAACGTTCCTTCGATAACAGATACCGAAAAACTCGTTACCTTCCTTCGTAGCATAGGCTCTCAAGTTGAATGGGACCAATCCGCTAAAAAAATCGTTTTAGACCACTCCAATCTGCAAAAAGACTTCCCTAAGGAGTTACTTCCCCAGGGAATGCGTTCTGCAGTCCTTCTTTTCGCCCCTCTCCTCTATCGATTTAAATCACTCACACTCGATTCCAATCCCAAAGGTTGCTCCCTTGGTGTTAGAGAACTAGACCCACATTTAGAAATATTCGCCCACCTTGGAGCCGACGTCTCAAGCAACGGCACCCTTTCGCTTTCGATCAAAGACCGCTTCATTGGAACCGACCATTGGGCAGATTATATGTCTGTAACGACAACGGAAAACTTTGTTATGGCTGCAGTTTTAGGGGAAGGCACCTCCACACTGACCAATGCAGCGAGTGAACCGCACGTGCAGGATCTTTGCCAATTCCTCGTATCGATGGGAGCTCGTATCAGTGGAATCGGTACAAGTATGTTACGCGTTGACGGGGTTGAACAACTGGGAGGCGCGGTAGCCACTATCGCTTCCGACCACCATGAGATAGCTACCTTTCTCTCCATCGGAGCAATCACGGGTGGTGAAGTCAGGGTGAATAACGCCCTTCCGCATCATTTTACTCTCATCAACAGAGCGTTTGAAAAACTCGGCGTCGCGATTGAATACGACGGAGATACAGCTATCTGCAAAGCTGGGCAATCTTTTCAAGTCCAGCAACCCTACACCTCCAATCTTCTTGCAAAAGTCGAGGCTGCTCCCTGGCCGTATTTTCCCGTTGATTTACTACCACCTATGATCGCTCTGGCAACCAGAGCCGATGGCGTCATGCATTTCTGGAACAAGGTCTATGAAGGTGGATTTTCATGGCTCGCAGAATTAACAAAATTTGGAGCCCACGCCGTTGTCAGTGACCCGCATCGAATCATCGTTTTCGGAAATCGCCCGATGCGTCCAGCTGAGGTCGAAGCCCCTTATATCATACGGGCAGCTGTTGCACTTTACATGACAGCAGCCAGCATCGAAGGTCGCAGTGTTGTCAAAAACGCAGACTCCATTCGTCGCGCCCACCCCTCTTTTGCCGAAAACTTGCGGAAGCTTGGAGCCGAAATTGAATGGGATGAATAATCCCTTGGCCTTCTTCTACCGGTCAGTGGCTCAGTCAAAGCCCTATTAAAAAAAGAAACAAAAGAAGCAAGTTGTCATAAAGGCTGATTCCCCTACTGTTTCAGATAACTTGAGATCAAACCCTCAACCCTACCCCATTATGTCAGAACCTGTAAGAGCATCAGATACCCCCTATGCAATCGACGTCGAAGAAGGAAAAAACTATTTTTGGTGTGCGTGCGGCCGAAGTGCCGGGCAACCGTTCTGTGATGGCTCCCATTCCGGCACTGGAATCACACCGATCAGATACCAAGCGACCGAAAGCAAAAAAGTCTTTTTCTGTGGATGCAAATCAACAGAGGGCCAGCCGTTCTGTGACGGTAGTCACAACAAGTAGTAGGCCCCTCTACAATCCCTCTCCTCCTTGTTTACATAAGGACAAGGAATCTTAGGCAATACTCTCCAAGCCATTGCGCTTCCCGTCGAGCGACGTGAAATCGAATGACGGTGTCGTCTCAATATAAACGATATCATTTATCCAACAAAGCCCCAATGAATCAAATCATTCGCCAAACCACTGTCATAAGGGACGGTTTCCACAATGGCTTTACCGACCTTCAGTATTGGCAATCTCTCTATTGGGTCAGCTACCGAAAGGGTAGCGGACATATGTCAATGGACGGCGAAGTGATCGTAAGTGTTTCGTCAGATCGCTCACGCTTCAGAGAAATAGCAAGAGTCAAACTCTACGGAGACAATCGGGATCCAAAACTCTTCCCCATCTCCAAAGATCGCATCGCTATGACTATCCCGACCTGGGAAGGAGACTACGAGAGCCAAAGTCTTCGACAGTATATCACCTTCAGTGAGGACGGCTATAATTGGGAAAAACCTCAACGTATTCTCGGAGATGGAGAATGGCTCTGGCGCATCAGAGAACATAACGGAACCTTTTACGGCCTAGTCACAGAATTGGGGACCAAAGCCGATGGAGGCCGACAACATAACCTTGTTCTCATGACATCAACCGACCTTCTGTCGTGGGAAACTTTAGCTAGGATTGGTTCCAGCGAAGAAGCTCTCAGCGAAAGCGATATTCATTTTCACGAAGATGGAACCGCATGGATCGTTGCGCGCAGTTCAAAAGAACCCGGGTACAGCTATTTCTGTTCTTCGGCTGACCCATACACTGATTGGAATATCCAACCTCTGGGTGCCATGATCCATGCCCCGATCATTCTAGAACATAATAATTCCCTTTATGTCACCGGTCGAAGCAACCCTGCCATAGAAGGTATATCTGATTTCCCCAGCTCCGCCAGTCTTGGTATCTGGAAACTCACCTGCGGTAAGGTTGAGTCCGTTCTGCGAATCCCAGCAATGGGAGATTGCTCCTATCCTGGCTTCATCAAAGACCCTGAAGGCAGAATTTGTTTAACCTACTATTCACAACACGCCTACTACATGGGAGTTGTTGATGACCACACCCTTTCCGATGACCATTCTAAAAACCCCGACGACGTTTATTTTGCCGAAATCGAACTTGGAGAATAACAACAGTGAGAAACCTTTAGGAAAATCTATCACATACACAGCTGATCTCGTCATCTATGGGGGAACATCGCTCGCCGTAATCGCCGCCGTCCAGGCCCACCGCATGGGCAAAACGGTCCTTATCGTTTGCCCGGATAAACATCTTGGCGGTCTAACCTCAAGTGGACTTGGTTGGACCGACTCCGGACACCAAGGAGTTATCGGAGGGCTCGCCAAAGAGTTTTACCACCGGGTCTGGAAAAAATATAAATCAGAGGAGGCATGGCGATGGCAAGAGCACTCAACCTATAACATCGAAGAAGATGGAAATAAAAAAATCGACGATGACAGAGAACTAGCGTGGACCTTTGAACCCTATTTGGCCGAAAACATTTTTGAAGAATGGCTCCATGAAGACAGCATCCCGGTCTATCGTGAAGAATGGCTTGATCGCACTCACGACGGAGTAACAATCGAAGGGGGCTGCATCAGCTCTCTCCGCATGCTCAGCGGAAATATCTATACTGGAAAAGTCTTTATCGATGCCACTTATGAAGGAGATCTGATGGCAGCTGCTGGTATAAGCTACCACGTAGGGCGTGAAAGCAGTTCAACATACGAAGAGGAGTGGAATGGCATTCAAGTAGGCGTTCTCCACCATAATCATAACTTCGGACATACCAATCTAAGGATTGATCCCTATAAGACTCCTGGAGATCCCTCTAGTGGTGTTCTAGCTGGTATATCAACAGAAGCCCCCGGTAAGAAAGGTGAAG
>JAESUN010000369.1 GCA_016763045.1 Opitutaceae bacterium
AGAAACCAGAGGGTATGTTGGCAGCGTTGAAGCCAGTGATGCCATGGTCAAAGCTGCGAACGTTAGTCTCGTCAAGCTTGTGCAAATAGGCGGTGGACTGGTTACGGTCCTGGTAAAAGGTGATGTCGGTAGCGTCAAAGCTGCGGTGGAAGCCGGAACAGTCGCAACGGAACGGATCGGAGAGCTGATCAGCTCAAATGTTATCCCGCGGCCTCATACAGATCTGCTCAAACAGTTTGGCCTCTAATCCCGAAAACCTTAAAAATTTAAACCAAAAAATATCATGTCTCAAGAAGCATTAGGAATGATTGAAACAAAGGGTCTATGTGCTCTTTTGGAAGGTTCAGACGCCGCTCTTAAAGCAGCGAATGTAACAATGACAGGTTGGGAAACCGTCGGAAGTGGTCTGGTAACAGGTTTTTTCCGTGGTGACGTAGCTGCCGTCAAAGCTGCTGTTGATGCCGGAGCTGAAGCAGCTTCACGTATTGGTGAAGTGGTCAGTGTTCAGGTGATTCCCTGTCCACACGAAGATCTCAGTAAGCTCGGTAAGTGGATCTAACTTTTTCGATCAACTGGTTTCGTCATGAAAATACTCGTCGCCAACCTTGGTTCGACTTCTTTCAAGTTCCGTCTCTTTTCGATGACGGAAACGGAGGAGGTATTGCTGGCTAAGGGTGGTTATGAACGCGTAGAGGATTACGGACAAGCGATCGATCAATGCCTGGAAGAACTTCAGGAAGCAGGGCATCTGAATTCTTTTTCGGATTTGGATGCGGTTGGGTTCAAAACGGTTTTGGGCAAAAATCTTTCCGGCTGTATTTTGGCCGATGAGAAAGTCCTAGAAGCTCTTGATGGGTTTCGTGAAATTGCCCCGGCTCATAATCCGGCCTATGCCAATGGTATACGCCAGTTTAGAGCGAAGGCGCCGGAATTGCCACTGGTTGCGTTGTTTGAGACAGCGTTTTATCAATGGGCCACGGAAGGCTCGACTCGTTATGCGGTTCCAGAGGAATGGTATGAAGCCGGTGTTCGTCGTTATGGCTTTCACGGAGCCAGCCATAAGTTTGCGGCAGAACGTTCTGCCGAACTTGCAGGGCGTGACGATGCGGCCGAGGCTACCCGAAATCTTTATCTGAATGGGCCTGTCGACCTAAAAAAACCTTTTCGGGTTATTTCCTGCCATCTCGGCGGCAGTAGCTCGATCGCAGGTGTTCGCAATGGCGCTGCCATTGGAGCCAGTATGGGGCTTAGTCCTCAATCGGGGCTTCCTCAGAATAATCGGGTAGGGGATCTTGATTCATCAGCGGTTCCTTATATTGCCAAAACATTAAATCTCTCTCTGGCTGAAATAGAGAGACAGATGACGGTGGAAAGCGGTTTGCTTGGCCTGTCCGGTGTGAGCAACGATTTGCGCGACATCCTGAAGGCAGCCCGAGAAGGAAACGATCGTGCGCAGCTTGCGCTAGATGTATTTGTCCATCAAATACGTCATTGGATCGGAGTGTTCATGATTGAGCTCGGAGGGTGCGATGCCCTTGTCTTTACTGGAGGCATCGGTGAAAACCACGCATGGCTTCGGGAGGCTGTTTGTCGAGATCTGGGAGAGTTGGGTATCTCCATCGACCAGACACGCAATGATAGCGGCTTTTCTCCTGAAACGGATCTTTCCACGACGGATTCCAGAACCCGTATCTTTACCATCCCTGCGAATGAGGAACTCGTCGTCGCTCGGGAAACACAACGTTTAATACAATCACTCCAAACAACAAACTCTTAGATACTCTCTAAATTTAACTCACAAAATATTATGTCACAAAAAGCAATAGGTCTCCTAGAAACTCGTGGACTGGTTGCATTGGTGCAAGGCACTGATGCGATGTTGAAGTCCGCTAACGTGGAACTCAGTGGTCCACTCAAACAAGTTGGCAATGCCCTCGTTACAGCTGTAGTCGTCGGTGATGTTGCCGCGGTAAAAGCTGCAACAGATGCAGGTGCTCAGGCAGCATCCACCATTGGTGAAGTTGTCAGCGTTCAGGTTCTTCCTCGTCCTCATGAGGATGTAAACCAGATCTTACCGAAGGTTACTTCGGCTAAAAAATAATCCGTCATGTTTCTCGCACGCGTCATTGGTTCTGTTGTCTCGACTAAAAAAGACGAGATGTTGAAAGGCAGCAAATTGTTGCTGCTTCGGCCTCTTTTGATTGATGAAAAGGATCCGTCTCAATTTCGTAACGGAGCCAATACGATTGTTGCGGTGGATTCGATGGGAGCTGGTGTCGATGAGCTTGTCCTGTTTTGTCAGGGAAGCTCTGCCCGGCAGGCTTCTGGATTAAAAAAGCTCCCGATCGACGCTGCTGTCGTCGGGATTGTGGACAGTGTGGATGTGCTCAATAAGCAGGTCTATCCTTCCTGATTGATGGAAAGAAATAGTTGGATTGAGCAAGCTATAAAGAGAGGAAATAAAGAGTGAGTTCAGAATTGAAATTTGATGAAAATACACTTCGCGGAGTGGTTGAGGATGTCTTGAGAGCTCTGGGAAAGACAACATCTGCACCTTCCGCTCCCGCACCTGCAGCCGATTGTTCGTGTGCGACAAAACCTCGTTCGACTTCCGTCGGGCAAGGGCAGCATGGTGTTTTTCAGACAGCCGGAGAGGCTGCTCAGGCTGCAAAAATCGCCTTTGGTGAATTGAGAAAGCTCGGCGTGGCTGGGCGTGATAAGGTCGTTAATATCGTTAAAACGATGACCTATCAGAAGGCTGAAGAATGGGGTAAGCTCGAGCTGACCGAAACGAAGATTGGCCGCTTGGATCATAAAATCGCCAAGTTGTTGGGGCTACGAAATGTTCCGGGGACGGAGTGGCTAAACCCTTATGGAATGAGCGGTGATCATGGTATCGCCATGGAAGAGTATACGCCCTTTGGTGTTGTTGGTGCGATCACGCCGGTGACTCATTCGATCCCGACCTTATCTGGTAATATCATTAATATGGTCGCGGCTGGAAATACGATGGTCATCAATGCGCACCCAGGCGGTGCCCGTTGTGCGGCTGTTGCGGTTCGGGCTTTTAATGAAGCGATCGAACGGGAGATTGGGATCTCCAATGTTGTGACGATTGTGGAAGCACCGTCACTGGATTCTTTTAATGAACTTTGTGCCAGTGAGCATATCGATCTCCTTTGTGTGACCGGTGGGCCAGGAGTGGTGAATGCTGCGATGAAGAGTGGGAAACGCTCCATCTGTGCCGGACCTGGAAATCCTCCGGTTCTCGTCGATGAGACAGCTCATCTGGATAAGGCAGCTGAAGCGATCATCTTTGGTGGATCCTTTGATAACAATCTCCTCTGTATTGGAGAAAAAGAAATCTTTGTAGTCGATGCGGTTTATAGCAAATTCATCGAGGCGATGAAGAAGGCGGGAGCGGCTCAGCTGAACAGTGGGCAACTGGCTCGTTTAACGGCTGCTGCTTTTACGGATTCGAAAGATGCGGGTGGATGCTCGCATCCTGTGCTCAATAGAGATTTGGTCGGACGCGATCCAGGTATCCTCGCTGATATTGCGGGTGCTTCCATTGCAGCCGGAACAGAGCTTCTTTTTGCGGAAACAGATGCGGATCATCCCTTTGTTTTTGAAGAGCAAATGATGCCGATGGTTCCCGTTATTCGGGTGCGTGATGTGCAGGAAGGAATTGAGAGATCTCTCGTCGCGGAGCATGGGTATAAGCACTCCGCTATGATTCATTCCTTGAACGTGGAGCATATGACACAGATGCTACAGGCACTTGATTGCACTCTCTTTGTGAAAAATGGAGCTTGTCTCGCCGGTTTGGGTACAGGTGGGGAAGGTTACTCCAGCTTTTCTATCGCTACGACGACTGGTGAAGGAATTACCACGCCAAAAACATTCACTCGCACCCGACGCTGCGTTCTGGTCGATAGCCTGCGGAGTTTCTAATCATGCAATTGGCACGGATTGACGGAAATATTGTTTCAACCATCAGCCACCCCAGCTTGCAGGGATGGCGGACGGTTATCTGTCAACCGTTGGATAGTGACGGTAAGGATGACGGC
>JAESUN010000041.1 GCA_016763045.1 Opitutaceae bacterium
AATTCGCCGAACAAAGAACCGATCACCTCTGATATATCGAAACTGAGGCGGGGTAACTTCGAAGAAATGTGTAAAATTTTCAGGAATTAAAGACATTAAGAAGGCGGATCTGATGGGAAATTCTCAGGAGAGGCAATTGTTTCGTTAATCGATACATCCTCTGTCAGCTCTAAAAAAATAAAAGGATAGCTTGATTCATCGGAAGTTGTTGCTTGTGAAGAAGATGATGAATTTTTCTGTTCAGTCTGAGAAGCCTCTTCAAACGAACCAGATCCGTCCAGAGAGACAACTGCTCTTAAGAAGAAATCGGCATTCCCCTCAGTAACCTGAATTTCGATAGTCATTATCTTCGAGATCACATTCAGGACACTTCCTTCCGGCATTTCCACTATTACCTCCAATAATTCCTCCTGAGAGGCAAAATAGCGGTCATCCTCTGTTCCGATAATACCATCTGATCCGGCTCGGTGATCCATGATCGCTTCGACCTGCAACTCACTCAACCCCCCAACAGAGATCAATGCCAACTCTGATGCGGCATTAACGTTAATAGAACTACTCCCATAAGGGGAAACGGCTTCTGCAAATCGGAAGAAGTGCTCATTGGGATGGCCTTCTTCCGTGAAAAACAAGGATCGGAAGCCATCTACAATAGAAAGTTCTTCCAGTCGTCGGATCGGTCGGTTGGAAGCCGCAAAGGGCATTTCTGCTAGACCATACTCATCCAGCTCGGCCCCATCTATACGAGTCGCATCATCTTCATCGATCCAATCTAACAGCGAATTGGTCAACTTAAGGCTATCATCCACCTCAAATTCCATTTCCGTAAACAAGAGATAAAGAGTGCCCTCATCCAACTCATTGAGAGGTAATTTTCCCGACTCATCCGTATAACGAATTGTCGCAAAAGTCCCTTCGGCCAAACTGACACCCGCGTACACCAGTGGATCACCCCACCCTTGAATCGGAGCCTGCAAAGAACCGTCGATAAAAATGACATCTGCCAAGACCGCCAAAGAGGTTTCCAGTGCTGAATAAGCCTCTGTCCTCAGGTAGCTCCGCTCAACATAATAGCCTTCGCCTGCGATTTCAGAAAGCCCCCGTTCCGTAAATTCAATCATCGCAAAACTCACCACCACGATCATCACCAAAACAAGGAGCAGCACAGCTCCTTTTCTTCGAGGATTCATTCGCCTTCCCTCCGAAGCCAATAAGTCTCGGGCACTTTGAAAAGATCGCTCTTTACGTTCGTCGCTCGTCGTATCCATCAGTAGAGAGGTGCCCCCGACACAAGTTGTGGAAGAACCAAATCCTCCGTGCGAGTCAGCCCATCATAAACAAAAGTCAATCGGACCCGATCCGGTAAAAGAGGCTGTCTCTGTATGTCTGTTAGCGGTTCTTCGTTTTCTTCCCAAACAGGAGAATCACCTTCATCCTCGTAATAAAAGTAAGTCATCTCCTGGACAAAGGGAGAAATCCGAGTTTCTCGTGGAGCGGCTTCATCGAAATCGATCTCTAACCGTGATTTCCATAGAAGAAACAACCCTTCGCTCGGATCTAAGCGCAAAGAACATACGACGAATGGCAGCGGGTCATTTGGCCAAACGAGAAGCCCCGGACTTTCGGCCAGTTCAAAGGTCAACAATTCATCTTTCCCAAATTTAGTCCCCGCAGGAATCTGCCATGAAACAGGCCCACTTGCCTCTCCTTGACCAGATGAAGCCTGCATCCCATTGGCAGCTTCACGAAAAGCACCCTCCAAAAAACGACTGACGCCTCTGACATGCCGATCAAATAAACGGTCCTCTCCTCCACGTCCCCACAGTTCACCCATAGAGAAAACAAAGGTTGTCGCCGCAACGATCACCCATGCTCCGATCGTTACCGCCAAAAGAATCTCTATCAGTGTAAAGCCCTTCCGCTTCTCTACTTTCTTCATCCTCATAGCGGCCTATTCCTCAAATGATCTTCCACTAATCGTTCTCTGGTCACTTCCCTCAATTTCTCCCGATCCAGGGGGTCTGACCAAGAAGGCCGAAGCAAGAGCAATGACTGCTCAATGATTCGATCCTGTTCATCATTTTGACCTTCAAAAATCACCTTTATGAACACCTTAAACAAGTCCGCCACTTCAGTCGGTTCCGCAATCGCCTCCCATCGGGCAAATCCCAAACCTCCCGTCGAAACCTCTCCCCCATCTTCCAAGGTCTCCAAGTCCGGTGCTGTTAGAACAAACGTTCGAACAAAGGTCATTTCCTGCTCAAGTGCATGATCTACTTTGACCGCCTCAATACTAAAAAGAACGTTCACAAAAGAGGCACTTAAAACCACCACCGAAATTGCAAAGAGAGCCAGCGCCAACAACACTTCCAATAAGGTAAAAGCAACCCTGTATGAGAAAATCATCTTCATTAGTTTGGCTAAGCTTCCGCTCCATCTGCCGAAAGCAGCTCCGCCCCCGTCCATGGATCCACTTCAATCGTTCGAGTGCTCTCACCCACGTTTATTTCAATCAGAAAAGGCATACAGGTACCATCGGGGAAAAATCTGACAAAAGGGATTTCCTTTGTTTGGATTAATTTCCCCGAAACCAGGGTAAAACTGTCATCGGTCAACCGTTGAGTGAACGTGACTTCTGCTCGACTCTCTTTGGCCCAACTCTTCGTATTAACAGACAATATTTTTTTCCCATTCGCTCCGAAAACAATGAAAGCGATAGCGTCTTCATCAAACAAGAGAGTTTGAGGTTTCCTCTCATACAAAGCCAAGGTCCTCGCTTCCCGCGTCGCTCTCCAAAACTCGCTTTCAAGTGAATCCGCCTCTCCCTGAGCAATAAGGGAATCCAGATTAAGAACAAAGAGTGAGCCAAACAAAGCCAGCAAAGCGATGACCAGTAGCATTTCGACCAAAGAGAAAGCAGAGCAACGTTTTCTCCCTTTCATCTGTCGCAGCTTTGCTCGTTCTCTCATCTTACCTAAGAACTCCTCAGTTCAGAAAATATTTTTACCAGTTTCCGATATCATCGTCCGACTCCACTTCATCAGGCCCCCATGAATATAAATCATAACCGCCCGTATTCCTTGTTCCCGGATAACGATATTGATAAGGGTTTTGCCATGGATCCTCTGGCACCTTATTTCCGGTCACGTCAATATAAGGTCCCTTCCATCGACCTGCCTTTCCTGAAGGCGCCGTTATCAAGGCCTGTATTCCTTGGGCAGTGCTTGGGTAAGATCCCATTCCGAAACGGTAGCTAGCGAGAGGTGCCTTCATCGACTGGGTAACAAATATTCTCGCAACAGATTCTTGATTCCCTCCAAAAATTTTATCCACATTCGATATCGCAACTCCAGCCAGAATCGCAATCAAAGCGATAACCAATAGCATTTCGACGAGGGTAAAAGCAGACCGGCGATTGGGGGATTTTTGTGTCTTCATAGCTAAATAAAATGATGAGTTCGGTCGAAGGGGTCAAGTCGGCTAACAAAAGGATCGATTCCCTCTCTACAGACGTCACCATAGAAAAAAAGTTTCTTTTTAGGTATAACTACCCCCTCGATTGACAGGGAGAACAAGAAACTGAGCTTACGCAAACTAAAGAATTCCCATCAGGTCTCTTTTACCTAGGGTATCTAATACTGCGCATGAAAACGATCATTTCACTTGACCAAGGGACCACCAGCTCCCGTGCCATCCTCTTTGACCATCAAGCAACGATTCTCGCAGTTGCCCAAAAAGAGTTCACCCAAATTTTTCCTCAACCGGGATGGGTAGAGCATGATGCAAACGAAATCTGGCAAACACAGAGTGCCGTTATAGAGGAAGTTCTTTTGTCCCAAAAACTCTCAGCCAGTGATATCTCTGCCATCGGCATCACCAACCAAAGGGAAACAACCGTTGTCTGGGATCGTAAGACCGGAGATCCCATTACAAATGCAATTGTCTGGCAGGATAGACGAACCGCTGCTTTCTGCGAACAGCTCAAAAAGGATAAACTTGAACCTTTCTTCCGCAAAAAAACAGGCCTATTGCTCGATCCCTATTTCTCCGGAACCAAACTTAAGTGGATCTTAGATAATGTAGAAGGTGCCAGAACGAAGGCCGAAAAAGGAGAACTTGCCTTTGGAACTATCGACAGCTGGCTCGTTTGGAAACTGACAGAGGGGCAACAACATATAACAGACATCTCCAATGCCTCACGAACCCTCCCTCTGGATATTCATACCGGCCAATGGGATGACGAAATTCTGCAATTGCTGGATATTCCCCGTTCCATTCTGCCCGAAGTAAAATCCTGTAGTGAGATTTATGGGTACGCAAGCAACCCTTCTTCGCTAGCCAAAGTTCCGATTGCTGGGATGGCCGGGGATCAACAGGCCTCCCTTTTCGGGCAAACTTGTTTTCAACCCGGAAGCGCCAAAAACACCTATGGGACCGGATGCTTCGTCCTTTCCAATACAGGAAACAAACCCATTTTATCTGAAAACAACCTCGTCTCCACCATTGCCTGGAAAATAGGGAAGGATATTACCTACGCGCTCGAAGGCAGCATCTTCATGGGTGGCGCCACCGTCCAATGGCTTCGGGACGGTCTCGGCATCATCAAGAAATCCTCCGAAATCGAGGCGCTGGCTCAAAGTGTTGACACCTCCGACGGAGTCACTCTCGTGCCTGCCTTCTCCGGATTGGGAGCCCCGCACTGGGACCCCTATGCCAGAGGAGCACTGGTAGGAATGACCCGAGGCACGACGGCCGCTCATATTGCCAGAGCTGCATTGGAAGCGATCTCTCTTCAAACCTGTGATGTTCTAGACGCCATGCAGCGGGATACAGGCACCATCCTCAAAGAACTACAGGTAGATGGTGGAGCCTGTGCCAATAACCTCCTTATGCAGATCCAATCCGACCTCCTGAATGTTCCCATCGTTAGGCCTGAGATCATTGAAACAACAGCGAGGGGAGCTGCTTTTCTCGCCGGGCTTGCCACCAGCTCTTGGGAAAATCCTCAGGAGTTAAGCGCCCTTCGAACCGTTGACCGTATTTTTATGCCCTCTTCAAACAGTCGCCTGAGAGAAACTCTTAGACCCAAATGGGAAAAGGCTATCAATAGTACCGCCGGATGGGCCGCCCCAACAGAAACAGCCACTGAATCCACCTGATCCCCTCTTTCCTCTATGAATCGTGAAATCGCCCTCTCTGAAATCAAGAACACAACTGACCCATGGG
>JAESUN010000370.1 GCA_016763045.1 Opitutaceae bacterium
GACTTCACTTTTTGCGGATAGCAGTGACGCCCGAAGCGGCGATCTTATCGAAGAGGCTGCTGCAGCTTTTGACTTGAAAGATTTATCGGGTGAATCAACTACCAAAGTATATGGCGCCCAAATGAACTCGGAGGTATCTGTTTCGACGTATTCAAGAACTTTATCTTTTATGGCTTCCTCGTATTTGGAATTCGCAATTTTCTGACGCGAATCCTCAAGTTTACCTCGAACACGAGCGAGCTCTGCATCCGGATTTATAGGCATTTTTGCGAAAGCTGGTAGTGGTGTGGCGCGTTCGTGATTCCAGTAACTATCAAACATATCCGAAACATCGTCAACGACCGGACCAATGCCTAAAACATCCAGGTCGTTAAATTTGACGTCCTCTCTCGCCTCAAAATATTCGTTAGCGATATTACGTCCACCAATAATCGTTATCTGGTTGTCGACCGTAAACGACTTGTTATGCATACGCCGATTGACGCGACTAAAACTGGTGATGTCCATGAATCGCGCAGATCGGTGCGCAAAGGGGTTAAATATTCGAATTTCGAAATTCGGATGGGAATCCAGACCAGCCATTCCCGCGTCATAGCCGCCTGTGAAGATGTCATCCAGTAATAATCGGACACGCACACCGCGATCGGCGGCCCGAAGCAAGGCGTCGATGAACGCATAACTGACAGTATCGCGTTTAATTAGATAGTACTGTGCATCGATGGTGCGTTCTGCTCTTTCGGCTAACAATAAGCGCGCAGCGAGCGCGTCGATACCGTCGGCTAACGGGTAGAATCCGGCTTCGCCGGGATGTTTCTTTGCCAGACCCTCGATCTCCTTGGCAAGATAAGTATCACTTGTGTCAGTGGGTGTGGTGGATTCCGTTTTCGGATAATCGAAATCGACACTTGCGCAGCCACACAAGGTCGCAAGGATTGCGATCAGACACGAATGAAGCAGCAAATTTATCATATTGGGCAATCTTTCTGGAGAAAGTACATTCATGTTCAATTGCCTGCGGCCCAGCCTTTGCTGTTTGGGGCGTGTGTAATGGGTAACATAAAATAAAAGGGCGTCTTCGTTAACTACTCTTCTAAGTAGTCTTTCTCTGTTTTGTATAATTGCGAGTCATCTGTGCTTTCTCCCTCTCCCAGTATTTTATCATAATCGATTGATTTTTCCCCATTGCTGCTAAGTTCAGCTGTTTTACACGATGTCAATAGTAAGCAAGAGACGAATAATATAATCAATATTCTCATTGTGTCTGTGTATTCATTTTCCCTGTTTTCAATCCATCCTCAAGATGTAGTATTTCATCAAAACGACCTCTCTTTGTCAATCGAAGGGGGGAGGCTTTATGTGGGTCTCGAGAGCTCAAAAGGCCATCGGGACAGCCCATCCGGGATGTGGTTGACGCGATGGGTTAGGGTGATATTCGTTTATCCATGAGCACCGCCAGTATGTCTTTTTCGCGGTCCAGCCACATTTCCGGTCAAGGTAGACTCACGCCCGATCAATTGGAGGCCTACCATCGCGACGGGTTTCTTTTGGTTGAGGGGGTATTTCCAAAGACGGAAATTGATGAAATCAATTGCGAGATCGACCGACTGCGCGACGGAAAATCAACGGATAATGTTAATAAGGACGATGTGATGCTATGCCTTGGACTCAAGTCCGAACTTACGCGTCGAGTCTGTCGCGATGAACGGATTTTGACCCTGATCGAAGATATCGTAAAGCCGGGCATCGCCATCTATTCAGCCAAGCTTTTCGAGAAGCGGCCGAACGACGAAAGAATCTGCCACTGGCATCAGGATGATGCTTATTACCAGAAGCATTCACACTGTGCGTGCCGCATGTCCGCATGGATTCCTTTGCAGGATTGTGATGAAAGCAACGGTTGCGTCTGGGTCGTGCCCGGGAGCCATCAGCACGGACTAAAATCCGCGAGCATGATCGACGACGGCACCGGCCATTGCGAATTCGCATTTGCGCACGGCACGGCCGAGGTCGAAGGCGCGGTGCCTGTGCCCGTTAAGGCTGGTACGGTCTTGCTCTTTCACGCTCTCACCGCGCGTCGATCTCTCGGGAACCGCACCACGCATTCCCGTCGCTCGTTCATCATCAGTTATCAGGATGCCCTCACCAATCGTGGAAATAAAGACCAGCACCAAGTCCTTCGGCCCGCGGGGAAGCGGTAAAGATGAGACGCGTTGACGCACTAGTACCACAAGAGAACGGCCATCAGTTTGTGTTATACGGCGACTGCTGTTCGGGCATCCCTGGCGGGCCCTTCGAGAGAAACTTCGCTCACGTAAATGGCGCTCTTCAGCAACTGGATCCGCCGCCTGACTTCATCCTCTTTCTCGGCGACCATGTAGATGGGGCAGGCTGTGATGAGGATAGCCTGAGGGAGCAGTGGCACCACTGGCTCACAAAAGAGATGGCATGGCTGGATTCATCTCGGATCCCTATCTATCACCTCGCTAGCAACCACAACACGTTCGACTTGGTCTCGGAGGCAGTGTGGCGCGAGACGTTTCCGGACATCCCGCGCAACGGGCCATCTGGTCAAGAGGGCCTGAGCTACTGGGTCCGCCGAGGTGATCTTTTACTTGTGATCGTGAACACCAGTTTCTCTGGCCTCGGTGGCGACGGTCACGTCGAGTGCGCATGGCTCGATGCCACGCTGAGCGCCCATGCCGATGCCCGTCACAAGATCGTCGCTGGCCACCATCCCATTTTTCCGGTCAACGGATACGATGAACGCCCCGGTTGGTGTATTGTGCAGGAGAGGCGGAGGCGTTTTGGTCGGTCTTGGTCCGCCATCGGGTGCTGGCGTATCCCTGTTCGCACATCATCGCGTTTGATCTGCAGGAACACGAAGGCGTCCTTCAGATCTGCTCCGGCGGAGCGGGGACAAACTACGGTCCCGGCGGCTTCATGGGCGAAGGAGAATACCATCATTTTGTGCAGGCTGCCTTGGATGAGCATGAATTCCGGCTGCAGACGATTGATCCTGAAGGACAAGTGAGAGAGGGCCATGCCTGTTCCTCCGAGACGCAGTCTCCATCTGGATAAGAAGTGGAAGGGCAAAGGGATATTTTTCAATCAGAAGAGCAAGTCCCTCTTGTCTCTGAAAAATGGTCGGGGCGGAGAGATTCGATTCACCCTAGGTAAACCTAATTTGGTTGGCAAATTGTTGGGTAGTTTGGGGTTGTTCTGAGCCATCGTTAAGCCTTTTCAGAAAAGGTATCTTCTACTTTCGCCTATCGTTGCATATCGGTTGGCTGGATTAAAGTTTTGTTGGAGAGGGGTAGTTGTAGATAAGCTAGGTTTTTACTTGGCATTTATCATAAGGATATCGAATGTTTAATTTCAACAAGCATTAGCTTTATAAAAAAGGAGATGGGGAAATGAATTTAGTAGGAAAGTTTTTTCTAAAACAGCTGACTGTTGTGACTGTTGTGCTAGGAGCTTTAGGAGGTTTCGAGAGTACACTTAACGCGGCGGGTGGAACCTTGATGGGGATGGGCTATAGTAGAGAGGGCCAATTAGGCGGTGGGACACCGACAGCGTGGCATAACCCAGTGCCAATCACTACGGATGTACAAGCGATTGCGGCTGGGTCTAGGCATAGTTTATATCTGACTCCGGATGGGACTCTGATGGCAATGGGGTTGAATCATTCTGGTCAATTAGGTGATGGAACGACTGTTCGTCAGCTTGAGCCCGTGGAGATCGCTACGGATGTGCAAGCCATTGCAGCTGGTCCTGGCCATAGTTTGTATCTAAAGACTGATGGAACGCTCATGGGCATGGGCTCTAATAGTGGTGGTCAATTAGGCAATCATGGTCA
>JAESUN010000371.1 GCA_016763045.1 Opitutaceae bacterium
TCCCAAAAGACTCGAGGCCTTTCATGTTGCTCTCAAAAGTGATGTCACAAATCGAGCAGCCAGCGTCAAAAAAGAAATCGCCTTTATTGAAAAAAAATCCGACCTCGTAAATACCCTGCTTGAACTCAACAAAAAAGGACAGATTCCCTATCGTATCACTCATAACGATACAAAATTAAATAACGTTATGATCGACGAAAAAACGTCTCAAGGAATCTGCGTCATTGACCTGGATACAGTCATGCCGGGATTCGCCCTTTACGACTTCGGAGACATGGTCCGAACAGCCACAAGCCCAGCACCCGAAGACGAACGCGACCTCTCAAAAGTCACCATGCGACTGCCGATTTTTCAAGCATTGGTTCGCGGATATTTGAGTTCCGCCGGAGAATTTCTCACTCCAACGGAAAAATCCCATCTAGTCTTTTCGGGAAAACTAATGACATTCGAACTCGTTCTCCGCTTCCTCATGGATCACCTCCAAGGAGATACTTATTTTAAGATCCATCGAGAGAACCATAATTTGGATCGCTGCCGTACTCAGGTGAAACTGATCAACTCAATCGAAGAACAAGAAAACGAAATGCAAAAAATCGTCGAAAGTATTTAAAAAGATGAAAATATTAATCACAGGTGGTTCCGGCTTTATTGGAAGTCATTTAGCAGAACATTTTCAGGGGAAAGCGGACGTAAGAATTCTCGACAATTTGAGAACCGGGCATCGAGAGAATCTAAAAGGACTCGATGTCGAATTCATAGAAGCCTCAATTCTCGATCGAGACGCAGTGAAAACAGCCGTTCATGGAGTTGATTATATCTTTCATCTAGCAGCAATGATCAGTGTTGCTGAATCCATGGATAAACCCATCGAATGCGTCGATTTAAATGTCCGAGGATTGCTGAATGTGTTGGAAGAAGCCTCCGAAGCGAACGTCACAAAGCTCTGCCTCAGTAGCTCAGCAGCTATTTACGGAAATAATCCAACCGTTCCAAAAATAGAGACAATGTTACCTGAGCCAGCCAGCCCTTACGCGATTACAAAATTGGACGGCGAATACTACTGCGACCTCTTTCAGAAGACAGGACGACTAAACACAGCCTGTCTACGTTTCTTTAATGTCTTTGGTCCTCGTCAGGATCCTGCCAGCGCCTATGCCGCGGCCGTTCCCATCTTTATCGATAAAGCTTTCCGTAATGAGCCCATCACAATCTTTGGAGATGGAGAACAAACAAGAGATTTTGTCTTCGTAAAAGATATCGCCGCGGCCAATGCTTTTTTAGCGATGAATCCGGAATTGAGCGGAGTATATAATGTTGGTCATGGGCAACAAATTTCCATCAACGAACTAGCTAACCTTATCATCAAAATAGCGGACTCAACATCAACAGTGCAACATCACCCCGTACGTGCCGGAGACGTTAAGCATTCTCGAGCCTCAGCGGACAAGCTTTTTAACACCGGCTTCAAGCCTGGTTATGACTTTGAAAGCGGCTTGCGAGAAACACTCGCCTATTTCCAGAACAAACAAAAAGCTTAAAAAGCCTCGACCCTAAAAGTCACACTTTTTTCTGAGCTGCGGCTTTGGAAGCTTTTCTTTGTTCCTCTTTCAGTCGCCTCATTTCTGTCCGACGCCGACTTATCTGCTCCTCTCGGCAGGCCCCAAGATGCTTATCCCCTCTTGATTCAGCAAGCCGCACCTGGACTTCCCTCGAACGAAATCGCTGCCGTTGTTCTTCTGTATATGAATCAAAACAGCGAGGGCAACTGACCCCTTGGATATATTTATCACTTTTCTTCTCCTCGTCCGTAATCGGAAAGCGGCACGCGAAACACTGATCATAGCTCCCTTTTTCCAGCGAATGATCAACGGCTACGCGACTATCAAAAACAAAACATTCCCCTTCCCAAAGAGATTTTTCCTGAGGAACCTCCTCTAGGTATCTCAAAATTCCACCTTCTAAATGAAAAACATTTTTAAAACCCATCTCCTTCAAGAAAGCAGTGGATTTTTCACATCGAATCCCTCCTGTGCAAAACATCGCCACTTTCTTTTCCTTAGATGAGGCAAGGTTATCCTTGGTATACTGAGGAAATTCCCGAAACGTTGTGATATTCGGATTAAGTGCGTTTTTAAACGTTCCTATTTCACATTCGTAATCATTACGTGTATCCACAAGAATGACATCTGGATCCGAGATAAGAGCATTCCAATCTTGGGGTTTCACGTATGTGCCAACTACCTTTGTCGGATCAATCCCCTCAATCCCCATTGTCACAATCTCTTTCTTCAATTTCACTTTCGCCCGAAGAAACGGCATTTTTTCATCAAAAGATTTCTTGTATACAATATTCGACAAACAAGATTGAGCTTCAAACCAATTCAACAAGGCATCAATTCCTTCTTTCCCACCAGCAACCGTTCCGTTGATACCCTCTTGGGCAAGCAGTAGAGATCCCTTTATTCCGTTTTCCTCCATCACCTTCAGGAGAGGACCCCTCAAAGCCTTATAGTCACTTAAGGTGACAAATTTATAGAGAGCGCAAATGACGATTGGTGATGACCGTTCCATGGTTTATTAAATGGGAATCTGGAAGGAATGATCCAGAACGCATTCAGGAAACCATCAACATCTGTCAGTGCAAATCAAAAGCTGAAATGCTTTTCAGGTTAAACCATTCTCTATCGCGTATTTTTTCAGACTAGGGATATCACGGATATCCAACTTCTTCATGACCTTTGATCGATGCCCATCGATCGTACGATCACTTAAACCAAGAGATTTCGCAATTTCTTTGCTGGTTCTACCCTCTACGACCAATTGAAGGACTTCCTCTTCTCTTTTTGTAAGATTCTTCTGCCCTGGCCCACCATTTCGCATAAACTGACGCATCGACTTATTCGCCTGAGGACCAAGATAGGTGCCTCCACTCGCAACAGCTTCTAGTCCAATCTGGAATTCTCGGAATCCGTCCGTTTTTACCACATAACCTCGTCCCCCTGCAGCAAGAACATCTTTCACGTCTTTAGGGAATCCCTGTCCCGAAAAAACCAATATTCGAACGTCGGGACAATCTTCTGATAGACGCCGAAGAACATCCAAACCGGATAAATTCGGAAGAATCAAATCCAAGACAACAATATCAGGCTTACTCTGCAAAACTCCGGCTATTCCAACTTCACCATCTGGATAGCTACCCACAACCTCGAATCCGCCCGAAAGACGGATGAGCTCTTCGATCATATCACTGACAGCTTTTTGGTCTTCTATAATGACAATACGCTTCATTACCATAGGTTATCGACGTGGATTTCAATAGCTGGAACGGGAAATGAAATACCCTCGATCCATCGGAAAATAATCCACGTTACCACCTTTATTTTAGAGCGGGACCGTCATCTCAACCCGGCAATTTTCCTTTTCATAGAATCACTTTCTTAAGGCCTTCTCCTCATTTCAAGAGGAGAAAATCCTTTCGTCCCAATCTTTTTTCAATAAATAGGAACTTCCGCTTGCAATAGGGGTTTCCCTTATTGTTTACTAGGCATTTCTACCTAATGGTGCGCCCATTTTTTCATCCTTTCAATAGAATAATCTCATAATAACGTGAATAACCGGACACAGCAGGTCCTTATATCTGCTCGGGAAATTTCTCTTCCCGACAATGAAGCATAGCTTTCCCTCAGAAAAAAATTCCTTTCTAACCTATTGGTTACGAA
>JAESUN010000372.1 GCA_016763045.1 Opitutaceae bacterium
ATGATTCCTGTCAATTCAGGGACCCATGAAAGAAGTTCTGCTCGTGGCATCAAGTCTCCACCTGTCGGCCCCATGATGATCTCAGCCTTCCCTCGAAGGGGTTCCAGATCCTTTTCTGGAACTGTATTTGTGATAAGAACTTTAGGAAGTTGTTCGCTTGTTTTTTCCATTACATTATTCCGTATGTTTCAAAAGCTTCTTTTGCTGTCATCCCATTTTCGATCGCAGTTCTAACAGTTTTTTCCCCCCGAGCTTTCTCCAAAGCCTTACTAAAAACTTCCTCTTCCGCAGCTTGTGGGATGACACAAACTCCATCGATATCCCCAAAAAGAATGTCTCCGGGCTGAATTTCCACTCCTCCGATAGAAAGCGGTACTCGAAAATCAACTACTTTCCCTCGAGGAGCCTGATCCTGGGCATAAGGCCCATAAGAGAACGTAGGAAAATTCAAACCGAGGATCTCCTTTGTATCTCTGGAATATCCATCCATGATAGCTCCCACCGCACCACACTTCATCGCTCGAATACTCATGAGTTCTCCCCAAAGAGCATAGGAGGGAGAGGCTCCCGCACAGATATAGATTTCATCTGTCTTCAAGTCATCCAGTGCCTCAAGCATCAATCCAAATGGTTTCTCCAAAAGTACTTCGTGCCCACTCTCAACAATCTTTTCCGTATCCGATTCCAGGACAGTCATCGCCCTACCGATCGTGACCATTGTTGATTGTAACGGTCTAATTTTCGGAGAGAGGAATTGTTGTCGCAGACCGATGACATCCATGATGTCTCCCACAACTGCGGTAAAAAGCTCCCGTTTCGCGAGAGCAAAAAGCTCTGAATCATTCTTCCAAAGAGAGGTCATAAAAGGCGGGATTGTTAAATGTAAAAGACTCGATCAGAAGGAGGTTTTCTAATTCCGGGATGAGCTGCCAGAACTGACTCATCAACATCGAAGCCCAATCCTGGGCGATCCGGTAAAGAGAAAAATCCATCCTCCACCGGAAGAGGATGCGAGAGACATTCATCACGCCAAGGAACATCCGAGATCATAAATTCCTGTCGGAAGAAATTGGGAACTGTTGCCATCGTATGAGCCGACGCAATGGTTGATATAGGTCCATTTGGATTATGAGGAGCGATCGGGACATTATAACATTCGGCTAGGTTTGCCATCTTGCGCATCTCCGAAATACCTCCACACCGAGTAATGTCTGGCATCACGACATCCGCTGCATTTTTCTCTAGGACAGCCCGTAACATATAACGGCTATGAATGCGTTCTCCCACACAGACCGGTAGTGAAATTTTTTGTCGGATGGAGGCAATCGCATCCGGAAATTCTGGTAACGCCGGCTCCTCATACCACATGCAATTAAAATCCAAATCAGCCAACCGGTTAGCCATTTCAATCGGCGTCGGGCCATTGAGAAACGCATGTGTTTCAATCGCCAAAGCCACGTCTTTCCCCACTGCCTTCGCTACCGCCGCAACCATATCCAGGGCCAATTGCTTTTGCGACTCAGTCAACTCATTGTTATCCGCTAGATCTTCTCCGTAGAGATAGTTCACATGGGCAAAAGGATCAAATTTAAGAGCGGTGAAACCTTTCGCAACTGTGTCAACGGCCGCCTGAGCGTAATCCTCCGCAGTGTGGCTAGCAGAAACAAACCAGTAATTCCCATACAGCTTTATTTTCTTTCGGTAAGCACCTCCCAAAAGATCGTACACAGGTGCCCCTAATGATTTCCCCTTGATATCCCATAGGGCAATATCGATACCGCTGATTGCGGAAAGTAAAGGGCCCGCTTGGCCTAGCCAATGCATATCCCGATACGCTTTTGTCCAAAGGAAATCGGTTCGTTCGGCATCTTGTCCGATCAAAGTCTCTCCAAGATGCTGACAAGCAGCCTCAACCAGAGGGGACCCGGGCCAATTGGTGGCTTCACCCCACCCATGTAAACCTGTATCGGTCTCCACTTTGACTAAAGTCCAATTGTACTTAATTCCTTCAACCAGAAAGGTTTTAACAGCAGAAATTTTCATAGAGGGTAATACGGGGAAACCGGACAAGTATTGTGTAGCCTTTTACTCTTATCCCATCCTCTTCATTCCTGTCAGTAAAAAGAAGTATATAAATTCTATGAAAAAATATTGATTTAATCCAGTCCGTTCAGGATTGCTCAAACACGTCACTTTAATTCTAACGTCTTTTTAAACGGTATACCTTTCATTCCAACTTTTAGGAAACTTCAATTTGTTCCCATACACATACCTGATTAATTGACCATGGTGTTGGATT
This sequence comes from Opitutaceae bacterium, assembly GCA_016763045.1. Lineage (GTDB taxonomy): Bacteria > Verrucomicrobiota > Verrucomicrobiia > Opitutales > Opitutaceae > NORP342. Next base: position 2,300 of record JAESUN010000372.1, read on the forward strand.
TCATGTTCTGATAAATCTAATAATATCCCAATTTGGATTTCACTTAACTCATTCCTTTTCAAATAACCGATGATTTCTTCCTGAGTCTTTTTGAGTTGAGTTAACACGCCTTTTTTGACGAAGGCATTTTCTAAAGAACATCCAAACCCACCCCATTTAGAACTCTTGATCGCCTTGAAATAACTTTCTCTCGCTCCGATCATACACCACACTTGCTCTCCAAGTTTATTTGAAGGTAGATCCTTTAGTTTTAACTCTAAATCCTCTTCCGATAAGGACTCAAACAGGTCTTCTGTTAAATGGAAGGCTCGTTCCAATTTGCGTATGATCGGTTCCATTGTCTGTTAAGAGCTACCATACCTTTTTAAAACTGTCACAAAAAAAGCGGCTTGGATAAAATCCAGCCGCCTTTCAAAAAAATCACCTAACGTGATGCGTTACTCCGCTTTCACGGTCATCACACCTTTCATCAGGGCAAAATGCCCTGGGAAAGAACAAAGGAATTCATATGTGCCTGGAGCCGGAGCAGTGAAAACAATCTCATCCTGCTCACCCGGTCCGAGTAATTTGGTATGCGCAACGATTTTATCTGCCAATTCAGCCGGAATATACTCTGTGGCAACAGCCGACATTGCTTTCATTCCAAATTCAGCAGCCGTAAAGCCTTCTACGAGAACAACCAAGTTATGGCCCATAGCAGCTTTGGGTAAAGACCCGACATTCTTGAGAATGATGGTTACGCTTTGACCAGTCACGACCTCAAAGCTTGTCTTATTGAAGGTCATCGTATCATTGGCTTCAATTTCAATGGCAGTTCCAGCAGCAGCGCTAGAAACGCCCAAGAAAAGAACTGCGATAAAGAGAGAAAATCGTGAGAATTTCATAATTTTTAGTGGGTTATTTTAATGGTTTAACTATCGCTTAAGATCAAAAAACTTCAACCTATCACTTCTTCTTTTTGGAGGTTTTCTTCTTCGTTGCTTTCGCTTTGACCTTGGTTTTTGGCCGGCCAGCACCCTGAGCAGCATGACGTGCCCGTAACCGAAGCCCGTTCAGTTGAATAAATCCAGCGGCATCATCCTGATTGTAGTCA
>JAESUN010000373.1 GCA_016763045.1 Opitutaceae bacterium
TGGTCTTGGATTACTGATGGATATACATGTGGTTGTATCCGGTGACTTGAGCGTGAGGGAAGGGCATGTGATCGCTCATTTTGTGGACAGGCGCCTAAAGATGTCAGATTTGCCGGTACACGATGTGATTATTCACATTGAGCCGGATTAACCCTGTTGAGCCTAGTCCTTCTCTCTGTGGGCGGCCGCTATCTGGATATATTTGTCCGCCCAGTGACGCCATTCAGCAGATTTTCTGGGTTCGAGCTCCTTGACGACCCGGGCTGGAGAGCCCATGACGAGTGAACCTGGAGGAATGATCGTATTTTGTGTGACGAGGGCATTGGCACCGACAATGGAGTTTCGACCAATGATGGCTCCATCCAGAATGGTCGCATTCATTCCGATGAGGCATTCGTCTTCGATGGTGCAGGCATGGATGATGGCAGCATGACCGATGGTTACGTAACGCCCGATGATCACCGGTTTATCATCTGCAAGATGGACGATTGCTCCGTCCTGGATATTGGTTCCTTCACCAATTTCAATTGATTCAATGTCTGCTCGCAGTACTGCTGCGGGCCAAATACTTGTTTTGGGGCCGAGCCGAACATCCCCTATAACCGTCGCATTGGGGGCAACATAGGCCGAAGGATCGATGGTTGGGTCTTTCCCTAGGAATTTTTCGAGTCTTTCTGAGAGGGTCATGTTTGAAGGGAATGAAACTGTCCTTGCCAAAGCGAGCCTTGGATTTATCTAATACTACTTGGGTAACCGAATATCGATAGGCCCTTTAAATTTTAAAACTCCTAAAGAATGAACGACTCTCCAGTTATCTTTAATAATACCGTCCTTCGGGATGGACATCAATCACTAGCGGCTACCCGGATGAGCACGGCACAGATGCTGCCAGCCCTTTCTAAACTGGATGATCTTGGTTTTGGTGCTTTGGAAACATGGGGTGGTGCTACGATCGATGCTGGGTTACGTTTTTTGAGTGAATTCCCCTTTGATCGACTGGATGCCTTGAAAGCGGGAACGCCCAAGACGAAGCATATGATGTTGTTGCGTGGGCAAAATATCGTGCAGTACACGAACTTTCCGGATGATGTTGTGGAGACTTTTGTGAAGACATCTGCTAAGCATGGGATGGATCTTTTCCGTATTTTTGATGCGTTGAATGATCCTCGCAATATGGAGACAGCGATCAAGGTTGCGAGGGCTTCTGGAAAACATGCTCAGGGAACGATTTGTTTTACCTCCAGTCCTTTTCACACGATTGAGAAATTTATTGAGTTGGGCTGTGTGTTGGAAGAGATGGGCTGCCATTCGATCTGTATTAAAGACATGGCTGGATTGATTCCTCCCTATATTGCCGCAGAGATTATTAGAGGGCTGAAGAAGAACATTAAAATCCCTATCAATCTTCATACCCATGAAACCGCTGGCCTAGGGGCCGCGACTTATTTTGCAGGAATTGAAGCAGGTGTTGATATGATCGATACTTCGATTGTTCCTTTTGCCAATGGAACGGGTCAGCCCGATACCGTAAGAATGCTTTCCTTAATGGAAAATCATCCACGTTGCCCGAAATTTGATCAAGAGGCATTGCGGGATCTGAGGGCCCATTTTGAAAGCGTTTATGAAGAGCTTTCTGCTTTCACGAGTACGAAAAACGAACGGGTCGATAGTGATGCGCTGACTTATCAGGTTCCTGGAGGAATGCTCAGTAATTTCCGTAATCAGTTGAAAGAGCAGAAGATGGAAGACCGTTTTGAAGAAGTCTTTAAAGAAATTCCTGTTGTGCGAAAGGCTCTAGGATGGATTCCTTTGGTGACTCCTACTTCTCAAATCGTGGGTGTTCAAGCGATGTTGAATGTCAAATTTGGTCGCTGGAAGAACTTCTCTCCACAAGCCATGCAGATTGCACTGGGTTATTATGGGCAAACTCCGACAGACGTAGATCCAGAAGTTCGAGCCATTGCAGCCAAGAATACCGGACAGGATCCGATTACTTGTCGTCCTGCTGATCTCCTCAGCCCGAATATGAAGAACTTGCGGGAGGAGTTGAAGACGAAGGGCTATCCAGATGATGACGAGCATTGTGTTATCCATGCGATGTATCCTCAGGAATTGGACAAGTACTATCAGGCTAAAGCGGCTAAGGAAGAAGCAGCAGCTAATGTCGGGAAAGTTATCAGTGTTCGCAATCTTGCGATGACCATCGATGGCGTTCGTAAGGAAGTGAAGGTCGAGGAATTGGCTGGATAACGAGTTCTTTTAACGATGAGGTCGATTGCGACACGCACAGGTGATGACGGCAGCACGTCTCTCATGTTTGGGAGGCGTTTATCCAAGTCTCATCCGAGAGTTGTCTCGTATGGCAATATCGACGAGCTGAATTCCGCATTAGGGGTAGCGAGAGCTTCCTCCACAGATGAGTGGGTGGGGCAAGTTTTGATCGAAACGCAAAAAGAACTCGTTGGTTTGATGGGGGAACTCGCTGTTGATGATGCAGATGTTGAACGGTATCAAAAAGCGGGTTACGCCTGCGCTGAGCCTGAGCATTTAAAGCGTTTGGATGATGTTGTCGCGGAACTGGAAAATCGTGCAATAACCTTCGATGGTTGGTCCACGCCAGGGGCTAGTGTACACGCCGCGACATTGGATATGGCTCGTTCTATTTGTCGCCGTTCAGAGCGTGGTGTCGTAGCCCTTATCGAAACAGGTGGGCAGGTGAATCCTCTGTCTCTGAAGTATCTGAATCGATTATCAGATGTGCTTTGGCTTTTAGCTCGTTACGATGAAACGCAGATAAAGACCACGTAAGAGGATGGCCTTTGTCGGTTTTCGAACAATGGAGAGAGGAACCCTCTCTTATTCGCCAAGCCAACTGTTAAGCCTCTGGGTTTGTTCTTCCGTAGGGGATTCGACTTCGACGAGTTTCCATGAACGGGAAGGTTTCCTTCCGAGAGTTGTTTCGATAGGAATGAGTTTTCCTCTTCGAGCGACTAAGATCGTTATGACATCATCGGGTTGAAAGAATTCGAGGTGCTTAGTGAATGCTTTTGTTGTGGGTGCGATCCTATATCCATTGATCGCGACAATTTCATCTCCTACATTGAGGCCTGCCTTGATGGCAGGAGTTTCGCGAGGGATTTTGGTGATACGCAGTTGATCCTTTTGTATCGCAATGCTGGCTCCAAGCCACGCTTTGGGGATCTTTGCTTTTTCCTTCTCATCCTTGGTTAGAGTGTCCTTGAATTTGAGGCCGAA
>JAESUN010000374.1 GCA_016763045.1 Opitutaceae bacterium
AGAGCGGATCGTCCTCTCGAAGTGACCTAAGGGTCGTTCTGGCTTTAGGTCCCTCAATTCGTGATGGATTAAGCCATCGATGAACTCGGGCTTGAGGAGTTCCTTGTCGGCCGTTTCGTGGGCATTGCCAAAATAAAGGACGGCGTCTTCTATCCCATTTAGAGTCGGTGGAGTTTTCCCAAAGCGACTGTAAGGTCTCTGATTACTTGAAATAGCGCATTGCGTTAGCAAATTGTGCTGATGGGGCTGTGTAATAGCTATCGTTGTGACGATAGAAGCCAGAAAGGTGCTGATCCGGTCTGAAGATTAGGGTCTTCATAGGAGAATTGCCCAGTTTATTTTTTCATTTCCTAATTGCTTTCTCTTCGTTAGTCCGATTAAAGAGGGATCAATTCAATATTATAACAAGAAATTAGAATGAATACAGGTACGGTTAAGTTTTTTAATGCAAGCAAGGGTTTCGGTTTCATCATTCCTGATGAAGGTAGCGATCTTTTCTTCCACATTTCGGAAGTTCAGGGCCAAGAGCCTCAGGATGGCGATAAAGTAGAGTTTGAAATCGGTGAAAGCAAAAAAGGTCCTTGCGCTGTAAGTGTCAGCGTAACGAGCTAATACGTTTCCCGTTCAAAAATAAAAACCCGATTTGATGATTTTTCAGTTTTCTGGGAGATTGTCATAAGGGTTTTTTACTTGTCCGGTGCTTTCCCGGACTCCGTGCTTACCTCAGGTAAAGGCATGTTTGATGGGCCCCGTTAGGGTTGCAGAGAGAATTATTTAAAGCATTTGTACTCAGGCAACCCTGGTTTGTTTCATTTAAACCTTCCGCTAAGGAAGGTTTTTTTGTATCCAGACGCTTACAGGGCTAATTTGCTGACAAGAGTTTTACTTTTCAGCGTCCAGCATTGCCCTGTCTTGACTTCCCTGATTTCCAAACAGAGAAATAAATCGATCTTTGCTTAAACGATCAGCCAACGGATGTTTTGCCCCATACCCACTTGTTAACTCCATGAATGACTTATTACATGTGGAAAATCTATGCGTAGAGCGCGAAGGGATTATTCTGGATCAGGTGAATTGGCGGATGAAAAAAGGGGAAAACTGGGCAGTTCTCGGTGCCAATGGCTCTGGAAAGACGTCTCTTTTTAATGTCTTGAGTGGTTATTTGGTTCCAACTAGCGGGAGCTTTGGAATCGAAGAGGCTATTTATGGGGAAACTGATTGGAGGGAGGTTCGTCACCGTATTGGAATTGTAGGGCCTAGTATCAAGCAGAATATTGAAGTGTCGGAAACGACGATTGATATAGTGATCAGCGGGAAATACTCCATGATCAACTACTGGGGTGACCTCAAAAGTGGAGATGTCCGGATCGCACGAAAACACCTGAAAAAAGTGGGCTGTACAGGATTGGACAATCGTGAATGGGGCGTTCTTTCGGAAGGTGAGCGCCAGCGCGTTTTAATGGCCCGTGCTCTGATGACGGGTTCCAGGGTATTGATACTGGATGAGCCTTGCGCGGGACTGGATCCGGTATCGCGCGAAGATTTTTTAAATTTAGTTAGAGAGTTTGCCTGTAACCCAGATGCGCCAGGATTAGTTATGGTGACCCATCATGTCGAAGAGATCATTGAATCTTTTACTCATGTGCTGCTTCTGAAAGAGGGAAGAGTTGTGGCGGCTGGACCGAAATCAACCGTCTTAACCTCTAGAGCTTTGAGTGAGACTTTTGGAGGAAAGCTGATCTTGCGGCGTTTACGGAATCGTTACACTTTACGACTGGATTCGTTTGGTGATTAAAAAATCGTTTAGGCCGTTGAATCGTATCATATATAATAAGCCCGAATCATCTCTCATCGAATACTCTCCTGAAATGACCGAAAACGTGGAAAAGCTAAAGAGCATCAATTGGTATCGAACCAAGCTCGATCGACAGGCCTTTAAAGATCTTCATCGACGCAGCGACCGGAAGGGCTTTCTGCAAGCAAGTGGGCACTTGGTCTTTTTGCTTCTGACTGGATTGGCTGCTTGGCTTTCTGTTGGGAACCTACCTCTTATTTTTGTTCTGTTACTCCTTCTTCTTCATGGAACCTTTTTCGCCTTTATTTTAAATGGATTTCACGAATTGATCCATCGGACTGTTTTTACCTCAAAGAGACTGAATGGTTTTTTTCTCAATATTTATAGTTTCATCGGAATACATAATCCGATCCTTTTTTGGGCGAGTCATACAGAGCACCATAAATATACGCTTCATCCTCCGAGAGATCTCGAGGTTGTCTTGCCGGTGGCCTTAACTCTAAAGGGATTTTTGAGCAGTGGGTTGATTGATCCGATAGGGCTTTACCAAAGAATTAAGCAGAATGTCAGATTGGCCAGTGGCCGATTGGAGGGGGACTGGGAAAATGCTCTTTTTCCTGAATCTAAACCAGAAGAGAGAAAAAAGCTTTTTGCTTGGGCTCGCATCCTCTTGTTCGGACATGCCACGATTCTTGCGATATCCATCTATTTTCAACTTTGGTTTCTCCCTGTCATTACCACGTTGGCTCCTTTTTACGGGAGTTGGCTTTTGTATTTTTGTAATCATGCTCAGCATACAGGCCTTCAAAATAATAAACCAGATTTCAGGTTTTGTTGCCGAACGATCATTCTTCACCCAGTTGTTCAGTTCCTTTATTGGCATATGAATTACCACACGGAGCATCATATGTATGCGTCGGTTCCTTGTTATAACCTGGGTAAGTTGCATCAATGTATCAAACATGACCTTCCTCGTTGCCCGGTCGGACTGATCGAGACATGGAAGCAGATTGTCGGTATTTTAAAAAAACAAAAAAACGATCCGTCGTATCAATATATTCCGGTATGGGATGATAACCTGAGCGATTCCCGGAAAATGATCTGATCGAATGTGCCATGACTGAAGAAATCAAAGAGTCACTGAGTATCGACTGGCACCGGACAAAGCTGGATCGCAAGGTTATGAAAGACCTGAATCAACGTAGTGACTGGAAAGGGTTTTTTCAGGCTGGTGGCCATCTGGGAATCCTTCTTTTGACAGGAGCGACACTTTTGTTTTCAGCAGATCGGTTGCCTCTTTTTATCGTTCTTTTGCTCATTTTTTTTCACGGAATTTGCTATGCCTTTCTCCGAAATGGATTTCACGAGTTGGCCCACCGGACTGTTTTTACCTCAAAGAGACT
>JAESUN010000375.1 GCA_016763045.1 Opitutaceae bacterium
AATGCATTGCGACAATCATCGTCTCTGTCCCTTTCTGAGCGGAGCAGACTTGATGGAGAAGGGAAGCAGCTTGAGCAGGAAATTATTTATTTGAAAGGAGCTTTATCGAGGTCGGAACAGACGGACGCTTTACATTTAAAAGAAAAATCTGTTGCGGACGGTCGATTGAAATCGCTCGCAGGAGAAAATGCTATGCTGCGTCAAAAAGCGGATTCAATGGAGATGAAAATGAAAGCTTTTGATCAATCGAATGCTGTTCTAACACGTGAGAACAAGAGATTGGTGGCGCACCAGAATGAGTATGACCGAATGAAGGCCGCCAACGATTCGTTACTTAATGGATTGCGCAGCTCACAGTCAGAAATAGCTTCTTTGAAGAATCAATTGACTGTTCAAAGAAAAGAATTTGTTCAGGGTTCTTCTGCGGTCGTTCGAAACTCTCAAACTCAGAAAAATCGTCCGAAAATAAAGGCTCAAGTGATTACGGATAAACGTTCAATTCCATTACGACCAAAGAGTGAGATTAACGAAGTGATTTCCGGGTTCAAAATCATAGGAGTTAATCGTTCTTCAAGGGGTGATAAGATTATCCTCAATGGAAACATTTTTGTAGCGGGTGAGATCGTTGACTATGCCAGAGAAATCACGTTTCTTCGTTTAGAGGGGAATGAGATTGTCTTCAGTGGTCCGGATAGTGCCGAGTATCGCTTGAAGCTGTAATTCAAAACTCTCTTCGAAGGTCGGAGACTTGATCGGTCAGAGGAGTTGAAATTTCCAGAAATCCCTCAGGTTACTTGTTTCCTCGATACGGAGGACTTCATTCCATTTGCAGGTTCTTTCAGATCGCGTCACGGAGCCGACTTTGATTTGGCCGGAATCCAAACCGATGGCTAGATGACTCAGAGTTACATCTTCGCTTTCTCCGGATCGTCCAGACATAATCGTATTCCAGTTAGCTGCTTTTGCTGCTTGAGATGCCTCGATTAATTCTGTGATGGTTCCGCATTGATTTGATTTAAGCAGGACTGCGTTGCAGGCATGTTCCTTACCTGCTTTTTGAATAAGCTTTGCATTGGTGGTTAGGTAGTCATCGCCGATAATCTGGACGTGGCCTCCGAGTTTTTCGGTGATGGCGATAAATCCTTCTTTATCGTCTTCATGCAAGGGGTCTTCTAACGAATTGATGGGGTAGTCTTCGCACCATCGTTGTAACAGTTGAACCATTTCATCTGTGGAAAAGCGGCGATCTTCGAGGATAAATTGATAGGCGCCATCTTTATGAAATTCGGAAGCAGCTACATCGAGAGCAATAGAGATTTCTTTGCGTGGGGAAAACCCGGCGGTTGTGATGGCTTCGGTAAGAACCTGAAGGACTTCCTCGTTTCGGTGAAAATCAGGCCAGAGACCTCCTTCGTCGCAAACCCCCATTAGACTGCCTCTTGCTTTCATGAGGGAACTGGCTGCCCGGTAGACTTCTGCTGTCCATTCAATCGATTGGGAAAAAGAGTCTGCTCCGTTGCAGATGATGAGAAAGTCTTGGATGTCGATTCGGTTATGAGCGTGAGCGCCTCCACCAAAAATTTGAATCATTGGAATGGGGATATGGCACTGGTCGGGGTTTAGTCCCGCGAGTCCTGCCAGATGACGCCATAGGGGAGTGCGAAGTCCTGAAGCCGCGGCCCAAGAGACGGCTGATGAGACGGCGACGAGAGCGTTCCCGCCCAAACGAGTCTTTTGAGGCGTTCCGTCCAAACGAATTAGGCATCGGTCGATGGTGCTTTGATCGACGGCATCATATCCGATCAGGGCATCAGCGATTTCGGTCCTTACGGATGTGATGGCCTGATTGACTCCGTGTCCGCCCAGCCGCTTTCCTCCATCTCGCAGATCCAATGCTTCACGTCGTCCGGTAGAAGCTCCAGAAGGAGCGATTGCCCGGCCAATGGAGCCATTGGCTAGATGCACTTCGGCTTCAACGGTTGGACGACCTCTGGAGTCCCATACTTCTCTTCCGATAATTTTAGTGATTTGAGTCTCAGTCATGAGTTTTTGTGGAGTTTTTTCTCGGACCTTGTGAGTGGATACTTTTGATTTTTTGACTCAGAGAGGTGACAAGATTTCCAGGGTTTCGAAGTTCTCTCAATCCTAAAGATCGTACGGTTTCTCTGGTTGATTCATTGAGATATTCAACGGGAGATTTTCCGTCAACTCGTGCAAGAAAGAGGGCGGGCAGGAGAGCGGCGGTACGGGCTGCGAGTTCGGTCTGCATCGAAGGTGGCATAACGACTAACCAAGACTGATAAAGGATTTCAAAGGAAGCTAAGAGCTCGGTCGAGCTTGCTGGCAGATGAAGAGCTTTCAGGAGGAGGTGGTTGAGGCAAAAAGCGATATCGAAGATGGGGTCTCCATACCAGGCGCACTCGGCATCTATGAAAACGGGTTGTCCGGTGCTTTTTTCGATAAAGATATTTTTGGGACTTATATCTCCATGAACCAGAGCGATTTTGGTTTCTGCAGTGGTCTTGATGATTGCGTTTAAGTGAGCGGAGAGATCGGGGTAACGACTGATGAGAGTTTTGAGATAGGGCTCCAGCCGGAGGGAATTAAAAAAGGCATCTGTTGAAAAATGAGCCGCTAATTCTTTGTTCTGAAGTGTTTCGTTGTGAATGGTTCCGAGTGCGGTACCTATTTTTTTTGCATCGTTGGGATCCACATTGCCTGCGAGTAGCTTATCCTTCCAAAGGACATACTTTTCTGGGGCCAAGTATTCAATGAGAGCGATGCCTTTTTCTTCATCCTGAGCCAGGACCTTGGGAGCGATTTTGGGAAGGATTTTATCCGCGCAGGTAAGCCAGGCCATTTCAAAGCGGTTTCGTTCGATAGGGGCAAACCAGTCGTCCTTTACTTTCAGTTTTGGTAATGCGCGTTTGGCACAGAAGTGAAGAGCCTTATTTCCGTTGAGTGATATGAGGACAATGTCGGAAGAAACGCCTCCTTGAAGGGGTTTAACCTTAAATCCTTCCCCGCAGGGAATTCCTGCTTTTTTCAGGAGAAAGGAAATGTCCTTTTGCCAATCTTGAGGGTTCATTAGATGGAATTATTTCTGAATACTTGTGGCTGCTAGTGCAGCAAATTTTTTATCCAGTCGGACTGCGGAAATAGGATGTGCTGTTCCCTGTTCCTGTGCAAATAGGCTGACTCGAAATTCCTCGATCATCCAGCGAATTTCATTAAGTGCTTCCAGGGTGGAAGAGGAATCGGTGACGGCTGCCATTTCTTTCGCCAGTCTCTGATCGTAGGGTCTAATCAATGCTACTTTTTCGGCATCTTTTGAGACGTTCAAACGGGCTCTTTCGAGTCGGATGGAGATGGCTTTGAAATACCGGGTGAAGTGTTTCAATTGTTGAAAGGGAGTGTGGAGAAGAAAGTCTGAGGGGGTAAGACGTTCAATATCTTCTTTCAACCCTGGGTAGGGGTTTGTGCTGTGGAGAAGAGTATCGCGTTGGCTCAAGATGGACTCGAGTTGATCGATGAAACGGTAGAGTAGTCCTTTGCTTTCATCTTTTGCCGTGGCAAGGGTTTTTTGATAGGCCTCTCGGGTCAATGGATGGACGGAACGCTGACAGAGGAAGCGATGGATGTGGAGATAGGTCTGTTGCTTAAGCGTTTCCAGCGGAGTGAGCGTAATGGCGAGCAATCCGAGTTTCGAAAGTTCTTTGAGGTCTTTTTTAAGCCATGCCAGTTCATAACGAAGATCGATGCTAAGGAGTTGCGTTATCCCTTTGGTTGTTTGTTCTTTTGCGGCTGAAGGATCGCGAAAAAGGCGTAGCGCCACAGTTTCTCCTTCCACGCGCAACCCGGGGTAGGCGTAAACGGGGATGCCCGCAGCTTGAGTGATTTCAATCCTTTCGGGCAGAGAGTCAATTTCCCATGTAGAAAGAGAAGGGTTTTCCCACTCGTCTGCTACTTTTTTCCACGGGATCGTCTTGTTCTTTAGAGACGCTTTTTTCTCCTGTTGATCGAGGGCTTCTTGGATCTGACCAAAATCCCGACTGGCAGTGATAGCCTTGTTTTCCGAATTCACCACTTTTAAGCGGACTTTGAGATGATCGGGTAGTGTTTCCGCGTGCCAATCCTCAGCGATTGTTTCGATATCGTATTCGTTTTTCAGATATGATGAAAGGCTTTCAATCAGGGTGTGATGGGTGGGTTTTAAGTCACGGGTGATTTTTTCTATTTTTTCCGGAATGGGGAAGAGCTTTACTCGGATGTGCTTCGGTAGGTTTCTGAGTAGATGGAGAACCTTTTCTTCAAGGTGTCCGGGGATCAACCAGTCGATCATCCCTTTTTGCATTTCTCGAGCTTGTTTGGGAGAAAGACTCAGGGTGGCCCCGTCATCCTCTTCACCGGGTTTGTAGGTATAGGTGAGAGGGAGAGCGGAATTTTTTAGGGAAACTTTTTCGGGAAAAGCACTGCGATCTGTTTCCAGTGCCTGTTTACTAAGGAGATCACTTTCTTTGAGATAGAGGCACTTCTTGTTTTCCAGGTTGAGCCCTCGACAGAATCGATTGAGTTCGTGGATGGAGGAAATGTCTTTGAGGTGTCTGGAGTAGAAACGGTAAAGAGCTTCGTCTAGATTCAGGTAGTCGCTGCTGCGGAGGCGCGTTTGAATCACTTCGATTTTTTTACGCAGTGAGCGGTTGTGTTCCAAAAAAGGAAGAGGTCCCTTGAGTGTGTCGTTGACCAGAGCAGATCGGATAAAAATTTCTGTGGCATGCTCGGGGTTTAAGGTTCCATAACCGATACGTCTTTGACCTATTTCAAGACCGTGGATGCGGATACTTTCTTTGACCAGAACCCGGGCAGATTCAGGAGTGTAAGTCGGCTCACTGTAGCTGGATTTACAGATATGCTCGCCGAGCTCCACAGCCCATTGCGGATCGATGCGGGCTGTTGTGCGAGCATAGAGGCGGTTGGTTTCCACGATCTCTGCTGCGATAATCCAGTCTTTTCTTTTTCTGGATTGAGCGGGTTTCTTTTTTTGAGATCCCGAGAGGGGTTTCAGAGCTTTCTTTTCGAAGAGACCGGATCCGGGAAACATCATAACTTTCCGATCACTGGCTGCCCGAAAGATGTTTCCTTCTTCTCGATAGGCGATGTTGACCAAGAGTCCGGGTAAGAGGGATCTGTGGATAGCTTGATAGGCCTTTCCTCCAAATTTCCAGGAGGGTTCGTCCTTTATATCGAAGGAAGATTTTTGATGAGAGCTTGGGGATTTTCCTTTGGCGGATTGTGAAATGGCTCCTTTGAGTTGCGCATGGACGTCTCTCCATTCTCTCATCCGGATGTAGGAGAGAAAATGGCTTTTGCAGAACTTTCGGAGTTTCCGCTGCGTCATGCATTCGCATTTATCGTGATAGGCACTCCAGATATTAAAGAGAGTGAGTAGATCCGATTGTGGATGGATGAATTTTCGATGAGCCTGATCGGCGGCTTCTTTCGCTTCTAGTGGGCGATCCCGTGGATCTTGAATACTCAGGGCAGATGCTATGATAAGCACTTCGGGAAGCGCACGTTCATGTAGTGCTTGGAGGATCATGCGTCCGACGGTCGGATCAACGGGAAGTTTAGCCAAGTTTTTGCCTAAAGGGGTAAGGTGCTTATTTTTATCGATAGCACCCAGTTCGACCAGCAGCTGGTAACCGGCGCGAATCGCATGTGGAAGAGGAGGGTCGATGAAGGGGAATGTTTCAATCTCTCCCAGATGGGAGGCTTTCATTCGAAGAATGACTTCAGCCAAATTTGATCGGAGGATTTCGGGTGGAGTAAACTCGGCTCGTTTGAGAAAATCTTCCTCGGAGTAGAGACGGATACAAATGCCCTTCGCGATGCGTCCACAGCGACCTTTGCGCTGGTTGGCACTACTTTGAGAGATGGGTTCGATGGGTAGGCGCTTGGTTCGTGTTCGGGGGTTGAAACGGCTGACGCGCGCATCTCCGGTATCAATGACAAAGTGGATGCCAGGAATCGTAAGAGAGGTTTCAGCGATATTGGTTGAAACAACTATTTTACGGGTCCGTGCCTGAGTGAAGATCCGTTGTTGATCCCCAGAGGAGAGTCGTCCAAAAAGCGGCAGGATGGTCGCATTTGTATTCAGCCGATCGTATAATAAATCAGTGACTTCTCTTATATCTCGTTCGGTGGGCAGAAAGATAAGAATATCGCCGGAGGGGCTTTCCTTGAAAATGCGTTTGACGGACTCGACCACTGCATCGATGAGAGTGAAATCTCCGGAATCTTCCGCGAGTTCATCAATGGGTGAGTAGATCGTTTCCACGGGAAAGGTTCGTCCAGAAACTTCGATGATGGGAGCGTTGGCAAAGGCACGTGAAAAAGCGTTGGTATCGATGGTGGCCGAAGTGATGATGATCTTTAGATCTGGGCGTTGATGCCGGAGTTGATTGAGATGCCCGAGCAGGAAATCGATATTTAAGCTGCGTTCATGGGCTTCATCAATGATGAGCGTATCATAGGCCTTGAGTTGTGGGTCACCTTGTACCTCTGCCAGGAGGATCCCGTCGGTCATGAATTTGATGACTGTTTCTGGGGCCGTCTTATCGGAGAACCGAATTTTGCAGCCAACTTCTTTTCCCCATTGAACATGGAGTTCTTGAGCGACCCTTTTGGAGATGGAAAGAGCAGCGACTCTACGTGGTTGGGTACAGCCGATATGTGTGGAACCTGCTTCGAGACAGAGCTTGGGGAGTTGGGTTGTTTTACCGGAACCTGTTTCACCAGCGATGATCACAACCGGATGAGCTCGAATGGCCTCAATGATCTCAGCTCTTCGAGCGACAATCGGTAACTCTTCTGGATATGTGATTTGCCAGAGGTCTTTGATGGAAGCCCCTTTGCCCCGAGAGAGTTTATTTTTACGAAGGTCTTCCATAGCTGGATCGTGACTATCGGGGCTTTAGGGGGTAGTAGTTAAGCTTTTTTTATGGAGTGTGCGAAAATATATCTTTTGCCATTGGGGATTGCGGAGAACAAAAAAGCACTCCAGTCTATGTGAAAATGGGTGAATCGAACGATAGAAAAGAGGAGATCATTGAATTGGAGCCCAAAGCGCCTATTAAATGGAGCGTTGTGATGACTCTGGTAGTGGCTTGGTGCATCGTGTTCATTTGCGTCCTGGTTTTTAAGCTATCAGTTATTAAGATTCTTTTGCCTTTGATCCTCTTTATTTTGGTTGTGTATTTGGGGTTTTGTACCTTTGTTTTTCTGAAACATAGAAAGTAATTATATGAAAAGTAGTAACACGCTTGCAGCTGTTGGTTTAATTGTAGCTATCCTTCTTTTAGGATCTTTTTTCGCCGTTGATATTGTGACGGTTGAGGGAAATGAGATGGGAGTGAAGGAAACATGGCAAGATGGTGTTTTGCCTGATCCTTTTCCCTCTAAAACATATGTGTTGATTCCCGGGTTTACCCAGAAGATATTTAAGTATGACATGTCGAGTCAGGTTTTTGTGATGAATGATGAGTCCAGCGCGACATATGGAGCAGGGAGAACCCGTGATAGTTATGTGGTTCAATCCTCTGAAGGGCAGGATATGAGAATATCTCTGAATGTGCGCTGGCGTAGAGATCCAGCCAAGATCGTGGATCTGCATAAAACAGTGCGCTATGCGATCGAGGAGAAAATTTTACGCCCAGAGATCTTGCGTATTGTTAAAGATCAGGCCACAACACGTGAAGCGATTGAGGCTTACGCTGGTACGGGCCTGGTTAAACTGCAGCGTGATATTTCAACGGCATTACAGTCCGATGAAGGGGAACTCCAT
>JAESUN010000376.1 GCA_016763045.1 Opitutaceae bacterium
ATTACCCCTGAAAGTGCCGTTGAGGTGATGCGTGTTATCGAGATCGCCAAAAAGGGCGCCCGGCCAGTGGGTAAGATCGGTGGTTTCTAATTCATACCTGATTTTTTTGGACAGGATACGTAAGGTAAAGATGATTACAGATTAATCTCTAGCTGACGCTTTGTCTTTGGCTGGCTGACGACGAGTGAGTTGTCGGAAAGGGTGACCTGAGATTGATTGCCTCCAGACGTGATCGACCAAGCGTTTTTTGCGCCTTCCCATTGAGAGATTTCTTCGTCGGGAGGGATGACTTGAAAGAGGGTGAGAAAGCGGATTTTTTTGGTGGTTACAGTGGCTTCGATATAATTTTCCCGTCGCTGCTCGTAGAGTTCTCCAAGACGATTTTCGTTATAGGGATATTTGTATTCGTGCTGATCGGACGTAAACGTCGCTGCTTGATCCGTTAATGAAATGATCTGAGCGGAAAGACCTGCTTTTTCACCTCTGAAGGAGAATCTGCCGGAGGCATCGGGTTCGCATTTTCCAGCGGTATGCCATCGAAGACAAACGGGCTCTTCTTTGATGAGTTCAGCTTGATCGAGAACGGCTATGGTTCCGGGAAAGAGATGGATGAGAGAGCGCCGAACAGATCGGACCCCCGTGTAGGCTTTGGTGAGGTCAAGGTTCCAGAGTGCTCCGTTTTCTTCCTCAAAAACGGATCGAACAATCTCACCACTTTGGTCAACGGTGGTTCCGGCTTCTCTTCCGTCGATAGTGAGGATATTATGCCCGAGAGTGGAGTAGTTGTAGAACTTATGAATGACGTCATAATACTTCATGTCGGGATAGCCACTCGGAGGTGTGCCCAAGTCGATGACCAGAGGCTCTCCGTATCCATCGATACAGACTTGGCCAATGTCGTTATGGGCGTGGTTGTCTTCCCGGCCTGCTTTGGAGGAGACGAAGCATTCGGTTGAAATGGGGTCCCAGCTGGTTCGATTACTGATGCATTTGCCGTAGGCGTGGAAGACTTTGCCTAGAGGGAGGATTCCCTGCGGACTCTTCGGATGGAGGGTGTCTTCGTAGCAGAGGATTTGATACACATCATTCCCCGTGCGTTCGTCCAGTTCTCCGTAATTGAGATAAAAATCCTGAAGAACGGGGTCTTGTGCTGCACTGGCAATAGCTGCGGCATGGTTAGCCTGAACCGGAGAATTAATATGACCATCACCGAAAGTCACTGCTGTGCCCGGAGGTTTTGCGAAATAAATAGCCCAATAAATGGCCTCTGGGAAAGGCCAGACTCCGAGTCGGTTGTCTTTGTTTTGGGATTGATACCGTCGGACGTGGTAATAATCGATCAGAAGACGGATAGCTCCGGAATAGCCGATGGATTCATTAAATTCTCCTTCGGGACCATATTCTTTCAGGCATTTCTTCATCATAGGGTCCGCTGCATCGATGAGGGCTTGCGAGTCCGGATGATCGTCTCCCAAGGCCATGCCGGCGATACCTAAGCCACCGACGATACAGGTGGTCCAGTTATGTAAAGCGGTGTACCACCAGGGTTGCTCGGAACTTTGAATACGTTCGAGGTAGGGTTCGATGGCGCGTCTTGAAATTCCAGATACGATAGAATCTCTCTCCGCTTGAGAAAGAAAGGGGTGAAGCCAGTCATAGGCGACTGAGAGACTGGAAGCGAGCATGCCGGTTCTTAAATCAACTGGGGGATCGCCAAATTGCAAATGGGCATTGTCACACCAGAGGGGCCATTGCTTATCATCAAAGACACATTCCAATTGGCGAAGGGCATCCTCTTTCATCCGTTTGTCTCCTGTCAGGAGATGGATCAAGGCGGCGCGGAGAACTCGTTGGCCAACGGTATGGCAGATGGTGAAGTCCGCATTGTTATGTTTTGCGTGTTGGATTTCTCTGGACGGAGATAAGGAAGAGGGCACGTATGGCTCTGCCTTTAGATCCACTTCTGCGGCTTCGAGTTGTCGATTCCAGAGTTTTTTTCCGTAGCCACTCTGGATGGAACGACGGACATCTTCGATAGAACGCAGACCCTGAACAGGTTCTGCTGTGAGGTAAAGGGAAGGGTGCATAAAAAAGCGTCAGGCTGAAGATCGCGCTGACAGATCTATGCTTATCAGAGGGAACTCCTGATGCAATCACACAAAGTGAAAATCCTGATTTTTGACTTAAGCCCTCTGGAGATTGAGAAGGCGGTGCCTAAATGAAGATTTCTGGCTTTATCCATTTGGATCTCAAAGGGGAAGAGTGCAGTTTCGCTTGCCTTCAGGGGCATTCTTTCAAAACGTGAGACTCGTTTGCCTCAAAAGCGGGGCTTAACATCTCATTATGATTAGTTTTACGTATATGTTTGGCTTCTTGGCTGTTCTCGATGGACAGCCTTCTATGGGGGATAATATCCAGACTGGAGTTGTTGGTTTTCTGGTTGTTTTGATCGCTTTGGCCACTATCTGGGTTTGCTTGGAGGTGATAGGGTTTTTCTTTAAGAGAGCTAATAAGGTACCAGCGAAGGCGACTGCCTCAACTTCGGGAGGGGCGCCAGCCCCTCAAAACTGTTCTCTGGATTCTGATATTGTAATGGTGATCGCAGCGGCGGTCGATTCGGTGGTGACTGAGCCCCATCGCATTGTATCAATTTCTCTGGCCGATGAAGGGACATCGGGATCAAAAAAATCTCACTAGGTTCGTGCCGCTATCTTTTAGAAAATGAAAAAATTACGTATTACGATTGCTGATAAAGTCTACGAAGTCGCCGTCGAGCTTTTGGCTGATGTTGCCGCCGTTTCGAATCCGGCACCGGCCACACCTGCTCCAGTTGCCGCAGTGGCTGCACCGGTTTCTCCCGGAGGAGGCGCAGGTTCCGTCGCAAGTCCTTTGGCTGGAAAGCTTGTTTCGATTGAAGTCAAACGAGGTGATCGTGTCGAAGAAGGTCAGACCCTGATTGTTCTGGAGGCGATGAAGATGAATACTTATGTAACTGCTGAGACAGCCGGAACCGTAACAGATATTTTTATCGTTGCGGGGGATGCCGTCGAAGAAGGTCAGGCGCTGATCGCTGTCAATTGAGTTAAAATACGGAAATAATGTTACAAGATCTTCAATCATTTTTTTCGGGTACCGGGTTCACCCAATTAACCTGGCAGATGCTGACCATGTGGGGAATCATTGCGGTTCTCTTTTATCTAGCGATCTACAAGAAGTTTGAACCGTTACTGCTTGTGCCCATCGCCTTTGGCGCTTTGTTAGCGAATTTGCCGACAGAGGGAATGTTAACCGTCGAGGAAGATATCCACGGGAATGTTCAAACGGCCATCATCAGCGTGGAGGGTGAAATTATCGACAATGGGGAAGAAGGAGGCTTACAGAAAGCGAAGATTCATCGTATCGAAGGCGGATTGTACGATTTCATTTCTCAAGGAATTAAGATCGAGCTTTTCCCTCCACTGATCTTTCTTGGAGTGGGTGCTTTGACGGATTTCGGGCCACTGATTGCGAACCCTCGGGTGCTTTTTCTGGGCGGCGCGGCGCAGATCGGTGTGCTGGTTACTTTTTTGGGTTCCATGTTCTTAGGTTTTTCAACGAACCAAGCAGCTAGTATTGGTATTATTGGTGGAGCGGATGGTCCTACAGCTATCTTTTTGAGTAATAAATTGGCACCTGAATTACTTGGAGCCATCGCGGTGGCTGCGTATAGTTACATGGCTCTAGTTCCGCTGATTCAGCCGCCTATCATGAAGCTACTGACAACGGAGAAAGAGCGTAAGATTCGAATGAAATCGCTGCGTAAAGTCTCGAAGCTGGAGAAATTGATTTTTGCGGTTTTGGTGACCATTATCTGTATTTTATTGGTGCCTGCGGCAGCTCCTTTGATTGGGATGCTGATGTTGGGTAATTTCATGAGGGAGTGTGGTGTCACGGAGCGATTGGTTCATGCCTCGCAGAATGAGATCATTAACGTGCTGACCATTTTCCTCGGAACGAGTGTTGGTTTGACCATGGCAGGGGATCGCTTTCTGCAGCCCGCAACGATGAAAATTCTTGGCATGGGCGTCGTTGCTTTCTGTATTTCGACGGCAGGTGGTGTTCTAGCGGCGAAAGTGATGAATTTGTTGAGTCCGAAAAATCCAATCAATCCATTGATTGGCTCGGCGGGTGTTTCAGCAGTACCGATGGCAGCTCGTGTTTCGCATGTGGAAGGACA